>NZ_RHFJ01000066.1:0-16748 GCF_003718675.1 Marichromatium sp. AB32 | reverse complement strand
ATCTTATATCTGAGGCTCGACCATCGGAGTGGCGACCGCTCCCGCGCGGGGCGGTCGCCGACGCGCCAACGGACCAGGACGCCCGCCATGGAGCAGACACCCCCCAGCATCCTGATCGTCGAGGACAGTCAGGTCCTGCGCGAGGTCTACAGCGGCTACCTCGCCACCGAACCCTACCGCGTCGCGGCCGTCGAGACCGGCGCCGAGGCGCTCGCCGCGCTGGCCCGGCACCCGCCGCACGCGATGCTGCTCGACCTGCGCCTGCCCGACATGGACGGCATGGAGATCCTCCGTCACGTCGGCGCGCAGCGGTTGCCGACGGCGGTGGTGATCATCACCGGACACGGCTCGGTCGACCTTGCCGTCGACGCCATGCGCGAGGGCGCCTTCGACTTCATCGAGAAGCCCTTCAACGCCCGGCGCCTGCGCGTCACCCTGCGCAACGCGCTCGAGCGCCAGCGTCTCTCCAGCCTGCTCGACTCCATCCAGGAGACCTTCGACCGCGACCGCTACCACGGCTTCATCGGCGCCTCGCTGGCGATGCAGGCCGTCTACCGGGTGATCGACAGCGCCGCGGCGAGCAAGGCCACCATCTTCATCACCGGCGAGAGCGGCACCGGCAAGGAGGTCTGCGCCGAGGCCATCCACCGCCAGGGACCGCGCCGCGAGGCGCCCTTCGTCGCCCTCAACTGCGGCGCCATCCCGCACGACCTGATGGAGTCGGAGATCTTCGGTCACGTGCGCGGCGCCTTCACCGGCGCGGCGCGCGACCGCGTCGGCGCCGCCGGACAGGCCGACGGCGGCACCCTGTTTCTCGACGAGATCGGCGAGATGGACCTCGATCTGCAGACCAAGCTGCTGCGCTTCGTCCAGACCGGCAGCTTCCAGCGCGTCGGCTCCACCCGCCAGGAGGCGGTCGACGTGCGCTTCGTCTGCGCCACCAACCGCGACCCGCTCAAGGAGGTCGCCGCCGGGCGCTTCCGCGAGGACCTCTACTACCGTCTCCACGTCATCCCCATCGAACTGCCGCCGCTGCGCGCCCGCCAGGACGACATCCTGCTGCTCGCCGAACACTTCCTCCTGGGCTTCGCCGCCGAGGAGGGCAAGGCGTTCCAACGCTTCGCCCCGGCCACCGCGGCGCTGCTGCGCGACTACCACTGGCCGGGCAACGTCCGCCAGCTGCAGAACGTCATCCGCAACGTCGTCGTGCTCCACCAGGGCGAGACCGTCGACCCCGAGATGCTGCCGCCGCCGCTCTCCGAACACCTCATCACCCCGCCGCGCGCCACCCCCACCGAACCCGCCCAACCGGCGCCCGCCGCTGCAGCCACCACCACCACGCCCGACCCCGGCATCCAACCCCTGTGGCGCGTCGAACGCGAGGCCATCGAACGCGCCATCGCCCACTGCGACGGCAACATCCCCCGCGCCGCCGCCCTCCTCGAAGTCAACCCCTCGACGCTGTATCGGAAGCGGCAGGCTTGGCAGAGTGGGGAAGGGTAGTCGTCCGAGCTTTGTTTCCGTCGATCGTTCAGAGAACGCTTCCGTACGGGAACGGGCTTTTTAGATAGAAGCAGTCGGTTTCTGCCTTGCGCGCAAGTGTCATCAACAATTGCATTTACACAAAAGCGTCAGCTTTTGGGCTGTGTGCGAAAAATCTTCTGATAAGTGGGTTTCTATTTATAACGCAGCTCGGGGTCGCAGCGGTTCGTTACAGCTTCCCGAGCAGTAAGGGGGGTTGCCTCAAATATCTTGCCGGGTTTTTCCGGGATTTGGGTGCTATTTTGTCTCTTAAGTGCTGTCGCGATACATTAGCGATTCGAGGGATCTTGCATGAGCAACATAATCTTCATGCTTTCTAAAAACACTACATAGTCGCCCATCTGCACCGCGGGATTTTGCTTTCTTCCAGAGAGATTCTCTGTCAATAACAGAGCCAACTTTTTCTTCTATAAGCGGCCTTCTATCAAAAGAGCTATAGCAATTGGAAACCAAAAAGCTTCCTTCTTCAAATTCCATGACTGCTTTTTTTGTCAATTTCCCAGAGTAAACCGGCTTTCCAATCGACTCTTTTCTGCCAACCTTGTGTATTGCGGAAATTATTTGGTTTTTCACCTTGCTCAGTCCTTCGCTTGTGCTTACTGCAAACTTCCCAGCAAGGAGGGGTGAGTAGCCTTTAATTTCTTCGAAACTGATTTTGTGCCAAACAGGGAGAATAACCTTGTCACCTCCTATCTCACGTGCGTACAGTCCGTCAATCTCAGATTTTGGCCAGTCTTTAGAGAAAAAATTATGACTTAAAATAACTATCCCAAATTGAGAATTTGCCAACCCTTCATCAATCTTTTCTCTTAAGCTGTCACCTAGGGATATCTCACTTTTATCAAGCCAAATTTTTAAACCGGCAGCCATTAGAGCCTTTGATAAAGGAAGGGCTACTTCTTCTTTGTCTTCAGAGGCGTGAGAAATAAAAGCATCCCATATAACTTCATTCATGCGCAATAATCTCTTCAGTGATTCCTGTCAGTCAAGTCCCCTGAGATTGTATACCCACTTCGGGATTTTCTGTATCGCTTGCTCTCCAAGCGTTGATCGTCATTCTACGTCAATCCTTTGGGCACGGAACTCTGGGGGAACCCCAGGGCTTTTCGGCCCGAGATGCCCGTCTCGCACCTCAATAGCGTATCAATTTATCACCGCAACCGCCTTGACCGGCGCATGTACTTGTAGTCCAGGGTAAAGGCAAACACGTTCCCAGGAGTGGCGAGCGATGCGGGCGAGCGGGCCGCTTTCGGAGGGCGTTGACGTCGAGGCCGCCGAGTGCTGATGACGCTTCGCGTGGGTACCTCTATGACGATACGGACGGAGAAGGCGGAGAGGGCGGGAAGAATGTTGGAGATGGCGCACCGTCGTCGTGTCAACGGGGACATTGTCGAGCGCCCCGCGCGTCTAATGGGATACGCCCGCGCCCAGCGGGCCTATCCCCCGACAGCCTCCATAAACGCACCAAGCCGCGCCTCGTCCAATGCGCCGGCGGTGCGCACACCGGTGCAGATGTCGAGGCCGAAGGGCTGGACCTGGACGATTGCCCGCCGCACGTTCTCGGCGTTCAGGCCGCCCGCCAGGAACACGGGGGTGTGGGATCTCTTGACGATCTCGGCGCTCAGCGACCAGTCATGGGTGCGGCCTGTTCCGCCGAGTTCCTTGACCCGCAGCGATGGGGTCCCGGAGTCGAGCAGGATGGCATCGACCTCGCGGCTGAGGGTCTGCGCCTCTTCGACCGACGCCGCGCCCTTGACGTGGACGACCTGGATCAGCGATACGCCGGGGAGCGCCCGGCGGATCGTCTGGTGCGCGCCGCGTGGCAGCCGGTCGCACAACTGCAGCGCATTGACGCCGCAACGCCTCTGCTGCGCGATGATCTCGGCCGGATCGGTGCGGCTGGTGAGGAGGAAGGTGGCGATCGGCGGCGGGATTCGCGCGGCGATCTCGGCGATCTCCGCCTCGGAGATGACGCCGGGCCCGCTGGGCATCTCCGAAACCAGCCCGAGCGCCGACGCGCCGTAGCGGATGGCCAGGGCGGCCTCTTCACTGGAGCCGATGCAGCAGATCTTGACGCGTTGCATGCGTGCCTCCCGTTGTCACCCATCGAGGTCGCTGGTAAGACGGCGACAACAGTGTGACGAGTCGAGCGGCGGGGCTCAATCCATCACCGCCACCGCCTTGACCTGCGCATGCACCTGCTGGCCGGGATGGAGGCGGAGGCGTTCCCAGGAGTGGCGGGTGATGCGGGCGAGCAGGCGGCTCTCGGGGGTGGTGCCGACGGCGAGGCCGACGAGGACCTGGGACGCGCTGAGCGGGTGCATCTCGACGATGTGCGCGGGCAGGACGTTGAGGATGCTGGAGGTGCCGGGGTCGTCGAGGGCGATGCTGACGTCGCGGGCGTGGATGCGTACGCGCACGGTCTCGTCCACCGCGCGGTCGAGCCGTTCGAGCATCAGCGAGGCGCCGGGGATGGCGACGCGGGTGAGGCCGTAGCGCGCATCATGGGCGCGCACCCGCCCGCTGAGCAGGGCGCTGGCGGTCTCCTCGCGCGCCAGCGGCAGGTCGAGACGGGTGAGCATCTGCTGCGCCGGACCGGCGGCGCGCAGCCGTCCGGCCTCGATCAGCAGGATGTGATCGGCCAGCCGGGCGACCTCGTCGGGGTCGTGGCTGACGTAGAGCACGGGGATCTGCAGGTGATCGTGGAGACGTTCGAGATAGGGCAGGATGTCGCGCTTGCTGGTGTGGTCGAGCGCGGCCAGCGGCTCGTCCATCAGCAATAGCCGGGGGCTGGTGAGCAGGGCGCGGGCGATCGCCACGCGCTGACGCTCGCCGCCGGAGAGCCCCGCCGGATCGCGTCCGAGCAGTGGGGCGATGCCGAGCAGCTCGACCACCTCGTCGAGGTCGACGCGCCGCTCGCGCGCCGGGATGCGGCGGCGTCCGTAGTCGAGGTTGGCGCGCACCGAGCGGTGCGGGAACAGGCTCGGCTCCTGGAAGACGTAGCCGATCGGGCGGCGATGGGTGGGCAGGAAGCGGCCGCTGGCGTCGTCCTGCCAGCAGGCCTCGGCGAGTCGGCAGTGACCGGCGGCGCGCTCCAGCCCGGCGACGCAGCGCAGTACCGTGGTCTTGCCGCAGCCGGAGCGCCCGAACAGGGCGCTGACGCCGCGCGCCGGGACGCGACAGGCAAGATCGAGGCTGAAGTCGCCGCGATCGAGACGGAAGGCGAGGTCGAGCACGTCAGCCATGACCGATCCGCCGCATGCGTTGGCCGAGCAGGTTCATCATCAGCACCACCAGGAAGGAGAACAGCACCATGCCGCCGGCGAGCCAGTGCGCCTGGGCCCACTCCAGCGACTCGACGTGGTCGTAGATCGCCACCGAGAGCACCTTGGTCTCGCCGGGGATGTTGCCGCCGATCATCAGGATCACCCCGAACTCGCCGACGGTGTGGGCGAAGGCGAGCACCGCGCCGGTGAGCAGCCCGGGCAGCGCCAGCGGCAGGGCAACGTCGAAGAAGCGCGCCAGCGGCGAGGCGCGCAGGGTGGCGGCGACCTCCAGCGGGCGCTGGCCGATCGCCTCGAAGGCGTTGTGCACCGGCTGCACCATGAAGGGCAGCGAATAGAGCACCGAGCCGACCACCAGCCCGGCGAAGGTGAAGGGCAGGGTGCCGAGCCCGAGCCGCTCGGTGAGCGCGCCGATCGGGCCGTGCGGGCCGAGCAGCAGCAACAGATAGAAGCCGAGCACCGTCGGCGGCAGCACCAGCGGCAGCGCCACCAGGGTGGCGACGATCTGCTTGAAGCGCGAGCGCGTCTGCGACAGCCACCAGGCCAGCGGCGTGCCCACCACCAGCAGCACGGCGGTGGTGAGGGTGGCGAGCTTGAGGGTCAGCCAGACCGGGGTGAGATCAAGGGACACGGCGGTGCTCCGGGCGGGGATGGGGCGGAGGCGGTGACGCCCGGCGCGCGCCGGGCGTCGTCACGCTCAGTCGGTGGCGTAGCCGTAGCGGGTGATCACCGCGCGCGCCTCGTCACCCTGGAGGTAGTCGAGCAGCGCCTGGGCGGCGGGGTTGGCCTCGGCGCCCTCGAGCAGCACCGCGTCCTGACGGATCGGGCTGTAGTGCGACTGCTCCACCTCCCAGCGCGAGCCGCTGGGGTCGAGGGCGATCTGCGCCAGGGCGACGAAGCCGAGTTCGGCGTTGCCGGTGGCGACAAACTGGTAGGTCTGGGCGATGTTGTCGCCGCGCACCAGCTTGGGCGCGAGGGTCTCGGCCAGCCCCAGCGACTCCAGCACCTCCATCGCCGCGGCGCCATAGGGCGCGGTCTTGGGGTTGGCGATCGCCAGGCGGTCGAACGCGCCCGACTCGAGCAGTGCCGCGCCGTCCGTGATCAGCTCGGGGTCGGTGCTCCACAGCGCCAGCTCACCGATGGCGTAGGTGAAGGGCGCGCTGGCGCGGCCCTCATCGACCAGCAGCGCCGGGCGGCGCTGGTCGGCGGCGAGGAAGACGTCGAAGGGCGCGCCGTTGACGATCTGGGTATAGAGCTTGCCGGTCGAGCCGAAGCTGATCCGGGTGGTGTGCCCGGTGGCCGCCTCGAAGGCGGTGGCGATCTCCTTCATCGCCGCGGTGAAGTTGGCCGCGACCGCGACCCGGACCTCCTCGGCCTGGACCAGGGTGGTGGAGCCGAGCAGCAGCACGGCGGCGGTGAGTGAGCGCAATGGGGTCGACATCCTTCGATACTCCTTGTCGCTGACGGGGATGGGTGGCGTGGTGGGTCTCAGTCGCTGACCGCGAGGATGATGTGCGGGGCCTTGATCAGCGCGCAGGCGCGCTTGCCCTCGGCCAGTTCGAGTTGATGCGCGCTCTCGGCGGTGATCATCGCGGTGACCCGTGCGCCGCCGTCGAGCGCGAGCACCACCTCGGTGTTCACCGGCCCCTCGATCATCCGCTCGACGGTGCCGCACAGACGGTTGCGCGCCGAGGTGCGCAGCCCGCCGTCCTCGGTGGTGATGAGCACGAAGGAGGCCTTGACCAGGGCGTAGGCCTCGCGCCCGGGTTCGAGGCCGAGCGCCTCGACGCTCTCGTTGGTGACGATCGCCACCAGCGGCGTGCCCTTGAGGTCGAGCACCACCTCGGCGTTGACCGCCCCGCGACGCACCGCGGTGACCACGCCGTGCAGATGATTCCTTGCGCTGACCTTCATGTTGATGACTCCTAACAGACGATGGAAATGGTCGAAGTCGCGCACGCCCTCGCCGAGTCGTTCGAGAAAGCGCCGGTGCTCGCGCTCGGCGGTCTCGAACACCGTGATCAGCCGTCGCCCCTCGGCGGTGAGCTCGGTGCCGCCGCCGTGGCGTCCGCCGGTGCGACGTTGCACCAGGGGCGCGGCCGAGAGGTTGTTCATCGCATCGACCGCGTCCCAGGCCTGTTTGTAGGAGATGCCCAGGGCGCGCGCCGCCTGCGAGATCGAGCCGGTCTCGTCGATGCGGCGCAGCAGTGCGATGCGCTCGTGCCCGGCGAAGCGGCTGGTGTCGAGATCGAGCCGTAGGGCGCCCGAGGTCTTGAGTCGGGCGTGGGTCTCTGCGGCATGGGGCATGATCGCGGCCTCTGTTGACTCGGTGACAAGGGTTATATCGAGGGCGATATAACGACGGGCCTAGCCAAGCAATACCGATGCCAAAAAAGGAAGTCCCCGTGATCCGGATGCTTAGGAAGCGACGGGTGGCGAACGGCAGGTGGCGGTGCACCGCATCGAGGCATCTTCGGTCGCCCCTGCACCAGGATGGGAGGTCCCCCCGACCCCGTGCTCGGCGAGGAAGTCGATCAGGGCACCGACATGACGCTCGATGTGCTCGACCGAATCATGCCCGGCGCCGGGCACCTCGTACAGCCGCGCCCGACCGGTGGGGGCACGTTCGAGGATGCGTCGGGCGTCGCGCGGCGACACGCTGGTGTCGGCGGTGCCGTGGACCAGCAGCAGCGGACAGCCGATGCGCGCGGCGGTGTGCAGCGGGGCGATCTCGGCGAAGCGGTGGCCGATGCGCCACTCGACGTGCCGGGTGGCCAGCCGCGCCAGCCAGCGCGGCAGGCGCAGCGTGCGCAGATAGCCCTCGGTGACCTCGGCCGGGTCGGCGAAGGCGGCGATGCTGATCACCGCGTCGGGCAGCGGGTTGTCGGCGGCGTAGAACAGGGTCGCGCCGGCCCCCACCGAGTGCCCGAGCAGGGCGAGACGGCGACAGCGCGCCGGATGGACGCGGCGCAACCAGTCGACCGCCGCCTCCAGGTCCTCGGCGAAGCGCGGCAGCGAGGAGAAGGTGTCGCCATCGCTGTTGCCGTGGCTGCGCGCGTCGAACAACAGCACGTTGAGCCCGGCGCGGCGGAAGGGCGCGGCCAGCGGCAGCATCAACTCGGCGCTGCTGCCCCAGCCGTGGAGCACCACCAGGGTCGCCTCGGCGTCGGGCGCGGGCAGCAGCCAGGCGAACAGCCGGCGACCGCGCCGGGTGGGGATGACGCAGGTCTCGAAGTCGAGCCCGAGCGCCGCCGGGTCGTGGCGGGCGCGTCGACGCGGGGCGCGGAAACCGAGCTGCACGGCGAGCGCGAGCAGGCCGAGCAGGGTCGCGGGGAGCAGCAGGAGGGTGAGCAGGATCATCGTCGGGGGCGGGTGAGGGGTGAGGGGGGAGGGGTGAGGGCGGGGCGTCGCGCCCCGCCGCGCGCCCGGGCTGCCCCGGGCGCCCGTTGCCTCAGGGCAGGCTGATGCGGGTCATCACCCCGTCCTTCAACCGCCAGTGCTTGAGCCCGGCGGCGGTGTGGATCAGCACCAGCACGAAGATCGCCAGCGCGCCCAGCCCGTGATAGAAGAACAGCGTCTTGGCAAGCTCCGGGTTCTCGGCCAGCGGCAGCTCGATGCTGAGACCGAAGAACTCCAGCGGGTAGCCGGCGCTGACCACGGCGACGGCGCCGCCGATGGTGATGGCGAGCAGACCGAGATAGAGCAGCACGTGCAGCGCGCCGCCGACGAACTGCTCGCCCTTGCCGAGCGGCGGCTCGTAGGCCGGGGCCGGCGAGCGGCGACGCAGCACCAGACGCAGCAGGGTCAGCAGCAGCACGGTGGCGCCGACGCTCTTGTGGATGGTCACCAGGGTGGCGGCGAAGTCCTCGCCGAAGAGATTGGCGATGCCCTCGTAGCCGAGCGCCCAGAACAGGGTGCCGGAGCAGAGCAGGCCGAGCACCAGCAGGGCGACCAGCCAGTGCAGCAGGCGTTGGGTGAAGGTGTAACGCGGTTGGGCCAAGGGTTGTTACCTCGCGATCGGGATGCTGGGTCTGTCGTGGTGACGACAGGGTCGGGAGCTGGCCGGGGCTCGGGGGCGCGCGTCGCCGCCCGACGGCGGTGCGCGACGCGGGCGCATACGTGTCCCTGAGCCGGTTGCGCCGGTCGGCTCCGGGCTAGTTATACCAACCCGCGTCGGGCCCTGACCAGCCGTCTCGGCGGGCGCCGGGAGCGCCCAGAACGGGGCCTTGGACGCAACGACCGATGTCCTTGCCAGCGCCGCCGCGGGTGTGTTCAGCGCGGCATCTCGGCGCGCAGCGCGCGCTGTTCGAGCAGCGCGCCGTCCTCGCCCTGGGGCGCGATCCGCCGCAGCGACAGCCAGCGCCCGTCGTCGAGCCGCCAGGCCAGGTGCGACTCGGCGTGGACCAGCACGGCGTAGAAGGTCTCGCCGTCGTCCGAGCGCGGCTCGAAGCGGCGGTAGTCGCAGACGCAGAGACAGGGCGCGCCGGCGGCATCGTTGCCGATGATGCGCCGCGCCGTCACCTCGTACTCGCGATAGATCCGCAACCGGCGCGGCGCGATCAGGCGCGCGCGCCAGTGGTGCCCGAGCAGCGCCCGCCAGGGCGCGAGACAGGGGTGATCGGGGTGGTCGAGCTCGATGGTGGATGATGCCCGCATGGCGAGTCCTCCCGCTGGTGTTGAGCGATGCGCGCCCCGGGGGTCAGACCCCGCGCGCGAAGCGGACCTGAACGTCGCGCGGCGGCGCCAGATGCGGCGCGCTGGTCACCAGCAGCCGCGCCCCGGCGCGCGCATAGTCCTCGGCGTTGGCGGCGTTGACCCCGCCGGCGGCGGCGACCAGTGCCGTCGAGCCCGCGGCGGCGAGCGCGGCGACCGTCTCGGCGACCGCCGCGGGGCTGAACTTCTCCAGCTGGATGACATCGGCCGCGGCCCAGACGAGCGCCTCGGCGCCGTCCTCGACCTCGACCACCACCCGCTTCTCCGGGCAGCGGCGGCGCAGTCGCGCGATCGCCGCGGCGGGCTCCTCGTCGAGGAACAGACGGTGCTCGGCGAACACCAGCAGGGTCTCGGAGAGCCCGGTGCGGTGCATCGCCGCGCCGGCGGCGCGCGCCGCCTTGACCGCCAGGCGGCGGGTGCCGGGGACGTTCTTGCGGGTGAGTGCGACCAGCGCCTCGGGGTGGCCGCGGCGCGCCGCTTGCTGGATCTCGGCGGCGCGGCTGGCCACCCCCGAGCACCACTCGACCAGGGTCTGCGCGCTCTTCCACGCGCGGTGCAGGATGCCTGCCTCGGCGCTGGCCTCGAGCAGCAGGGTCTCGGGCGCGGCCCGCTGGCCGGAGGCGGCGTGGAGGGTGGCGCGCGCGCCGCACAGCTCGAACATCCGCGCCGCCTCCTCGATCCCGCACACCACCATGGGGTCGCGGGCGAACAGGCGGATCTGGCCGGGCCGGGCGTCGATCTCCAGCGCCTCGGTGGTAAGGTCGCCGTAGGACACGTCCTCGGCGAGCAGCTGCTGCAGGCGGTGGTCGTCGAGCGCCAGGGGTTGGGGTCGGATCATGGTCAATACCTCGTGGATTGGATGGTTTTAGCCGTCCCCGCCGGGAGCGCGATGGCGCAGCCCGGGGGGACGTCGAGCAGGGTGCGCTCGCCGCGCGCCGGACAGGGCAGGGCGCGCGGCAGGTGGATGCGCAGCGCCGTGCGGTCGGGCAGGCGACAGCTCAGCGCGCGATAGGGGCCCATGTCGATCACCCGTGCGATCTCGACGGCGAGCCCGGCGCGGGCGCCGGGGCGCGGGCCGTCGGGCAGCAGCGCGACCACGCTGTCCTCGCGGCGGGGTGCGCGCGCCAACTCGACCCGGCCCCAGGGGCCGCAGGCCGCGCGCCCCTCCCAGCGCGTCACCGCCAGGGTGTTGGGCCAGCCGAGCACCCGCGCGACCTCGGCATCGCCCGGTGCGGCGAACACCGCCTCGGCCTCGTCGAGCCGGCGCAGCCGCCCGCCGATCATCACCCCGACCCGGTCGGCGCACTGGCGCGCGTCCTCCAGGTCGTGGCTGACCAGCAGGGCGCAGGTGGCGGTCTCGGCGATCAGCTCCTGCAACAGCAGCCGCAGCGACTGGCGCAGACTGGCGTCGAGCGCCGAGAAGGGCTCGTCGAGCAGCAGCAGCGCTGGCGCCGGGGCGAGCGCGCGCGCCAGGGCGACGCGCTGGCGCTGACCGCCGGAGAGCTGCCCGGGGCGTCGCTGCGCCAGCCCGCCGAGTCCGACCCGCTCGATCCAGCGCGTCACCCGCGCGGCGCGATCGGGCGCGCGCGCGAGCCCGTAGCCGATGTTCTCGGCGACGCTGAGGTGGGGGAACAGGGCGTGGTCCTGGAACATGAAGCCGAGGTCGCGCCGGCGCGGCGCCAGGTCGATGCCGGCGGCGCGCGCGTACCACAGCCGCTGGCGGTGACGGATGTGCCCGGCGCGCGGGCGCTCGAGCCCGGCGAGCAGCCGCAGCAGGGTGCTCTTGCCGCCGCCGGAGGGGCCGAGCAGCGCGGTGATCCCGGCGCCGGGCAGCGCCAGACGCAGGCGCAGGTCGAAGCCGGGGCGACGGAAGGCGAGGTGGGCGGAGAGTTCGGTCATCACAGTCGTCCGAGTCGGCGCAGGAGCAGGAACAACACCAGCGAGATCCCCCCGAGCAGCAGCGAGAGCCGGGTGGCGCAGGTGAAGTCGCCGTCGAGCACATGGTTGTAGATCGCCAGCGACAGCGTCTCGGTCGAGCCGATGAGGTTGCCGCCGAGCATCAGGGTGATGCCGACCTCGCCGAAGGCGCGCCCGGCGCCGAGCGTCAGCCCCGCCGCGAGGCTCGGGCGCACCGCCGGGATCACCACCCGCCACAGCGTCTCCAGGCGCCCCTTGCCGAGGGTGTAGGAGGCCTCGACCAGCACCCGCGCGCTGCCCTCGATCGCCGACTGCACCGGCTTGACCACCAGCGGCAGCCCGGCGATGAAGGCGGCGAGCACCAGCGCCGGGAAGGAGAACACCAGCTCCCAGCCGAGCTGCGCGTGGAGCGGTGCGCCGAGCACGCCGTGGCGCCCGAACAGCATCAGCAGGAAGAAGCCGATGGCGATCGGCGGGAACACCAGCGGCAGCGACACCAGCGCATCGAGCAGCCAGCGCAGCGGGAACGACAGGCTGAGCAGATAGCCCAGCCCGACCCCGGCGACGAGCAACAGCGCCAGGGTCACCGCCACCACCCGCAGGCTCAGCAGCAGGGCGTCGGGCGAGCAGGCGAGCAGCGCGGACATCGATGATCCCCCGATCCCGTCAGTAGACGAACTGGAGCTGCAGCGCGAGCCGGTCGTCGAGCGCGGCGAGCAGCCGGTTGGCGTCGGCCCGCGCATCGAGCCCCGGGGCCTCGGCCTCGCGCCACTGATAGTTGGCCATCACCTGCCAGTGACGGTCGATGCGGTAGCGCAATCCCAGCGTCCAGGTGGTGAAGCGACGATGGTCGGCGGCCGACTCGGTGCCGCGGTCGTAACGGTCGTAGCGCAGATCGAGCCAGGTGCGCGGGGCCAGCCGCCAGCCGCCCTCGAGGTACCAACCCTCGGCCTCGCCCTCGGGCAACAGGTTGCGCCCGGCGATGCGGGTGGCGGCGTTGTTCCAACTGCCGGGCACCGCGCCGCCGTCGCTGCCGGCGAGGATCATGCCGCGCCCGACGAGGTACTCGCCGCTCAGCCGCCAGCGCGCCGCCTGGTGGATGACCCCGGCGCCGGCGCGGGTGCGCAGGTGGCTGCCGGGGTCGGCGCCGTCGAGCTCGCGCCGTCCCTGCTGCCACCAGCCGAACAGCTTGGTGCCCTGGCGCGCGGCGCCGCGCCCGCCCTCGACGTACTCGCTCGACCAGTAGAGATAGAGATCCTTGTGGCCGTCGTCGTCGAGTCGCGCGACGCCGTTGCCGTTGCCGAGCATCAGCGCGTAGCTGTGCGCCCAGGGCCCGCCGCCGGGGAGCACGCCGAAGAGCTGCGCGCCGATGTCGTGATAGAGCGAGCGCGGGCCGCGCGGCGCGTTGGCATCGAGCGGGTCGCTGCCGTCGTGGTCGAGAAAGGTCTCGTTGAGCAACTGATCGACCGCGGTCGAGACGGCGAAATAGGGCTGGCGCGGGGCCGGGCGCAGCGCCTCCTCGCTGCCCGGCGGCTTGAACTGGCCGAGACGCAGACGCAGCGCCGGGTCGATGCGATAGCTGAGGCTGGCGTCGATCAGCTGCAGTTCGTCGCCCTCGCGGGTCGCGCCGTTGTCGCCGGCCTCCACCGCGACCAGATAATCGAGCGGCGCGCCGCCCGGCACCCGCCCGCGCACGCCGAGGCGCAGCCGGTGCAACTGCCAGCGTTCGGCGGCGCGCTTGTCCGGCCCCAGGCGGTTGGCCGCCATCCCCTGGCCGGTCCAGCCGCCGACCGGGATCGGGGTGTCCTCGCCCCGTTGATAGGCGAGCTGGGCGAAGCCCCAGGGACGCAGCGCGCGCGTCCCCTGCTCGGGTTCGCTGCCCTGGAGAAGCAGCCAGTTGGCCGCCTGGGCGAGTCCGGGGGCGAGTCCGGGGGCAAGCAGCGCGGCGCCCAGCGCGAGCGCGCGCATCCTGGTCGAGTCGGTCATGGCAAAGATCCTTGGGGCGAGGCGCGCGCCCCGGTGGTGACTGAGCCTCACAGCCCGTATCCGGCGAGCAGGTCGCGGGCGGCGGGGGTGGCGACGAAGTCGAGGAAGCGCTCTGCCGCCGCTCCGGGGGCGCGGTGCGTGGGCACGCCGATGACGATCTCGAGCGGCGCGTAGTGGCTCGGGTCGATGGTCTCGACCACCAGCCGCTCGGTGTCGAGCGCGCGCGCCTCGGTGGCATTGATGAAGCCGGCCTCGACGCTGCCGGCGCGCAGGTGCGCGGCGACCTGGGGGACGGTGGCGAGCACGGTCAGGCGCTCGGCGAGCGGCTTGCGCAGCCCGTCGTGTTCGAGTGACTGGAGCGCGGCGCGGCCATAGATCGCCCGCGCCGGATCGGGCAGGGCGATGCGGCGAAAGGCCGGGTCGGTGAGCGGTCGACCGGCCAGCTCGGCGGTGCGCACCAGCACCAGCCGGCCGCGACCGAAGGGCTGGGTGCGGGCGAACAGCCCGCTCTCGGCGAGGAAGCGCCGCTCGCCGACGACCAGCGCCACGCGCGCGCTGGCGCGGGTCTGGGCGAGCACCTGGCGCATGTTGCCGAAGGCGGCCTCGACGCCGATGCCGCTGTCGCGCTCGAAGGCCTGGTAGAGCGCGAGCAGCGGGCGCTTGTAGCCGGCCCCGGCGGCGATCAGCAGACCGTCGTCGTCGGTGGCCGCGTGCGCCGGCAGGGCGCAGCAGAGCATCAGCAGGGCGATGAGCAGGGGCATGATGGAGTCTCCTTGTCCACGGGGTCAGAGTTGCATCGTCAGGGTGAGCGAGAGGGTGCGCGGCGCACCCGGGTAGTAGCCGATGGTGCCGGGCTGGGCGTCGTCGCGCCCGGCGTCGATGACGGCGACATAGCGGGTGTCGAAGAGGTTGTCGACGGCCAGCGAGAGGCTCATGGCGCGGTGGCGGTAGCCGAGGCCGAGATCGAACAGGGTGTGGGCGTCGACCGGCTCGGTATTGACCGCGTCGCCGTAGCGTCGTCCGACGTGACGCACCACCGGGGTCAGGGTCCAGGGACCGTGGCGGTACTCCAGGGCGAGGCTGGCGAGCCACTCGGGGGCGTCCGGGACCTGGTTGCCCCGGGTGGCGAGCAGGCTGTCGGCGGCGGTGCGGATGTCGGTGTCGAGACGGCTGCGGTTCCACGACAGGCTGGCCACCAGGTTCCAGTGCGCGTCGGCGCGCCAGCGCGCCTCGAGCTCGGCGCCCTGGGTGTGGGCGCGCACCCCGCCCTGGAGATAGCTGAGATCGAGCGCCGGGTCGTAGGCCATCACCTGCTTGTCGCGCAGCCGGCCCCAGTAGAGCGCCGGCGCCAGGGTGAGGTTGCCGTGGCGCCAGCGCAGCCCGGCCTCGATGGTCTCGGCGCGCTCGAAGCGCAGCCGCTGCCACAGCGACTGGAGGTCGATCCCGGCGGCCTCGAACCGCTCGCGCGCGTTCATGTAGCCGCTGTAGAGCGGGCCGAGCCAGGGGTTGCCGATGGTGCGTCCGAGGGCGAGCCGGGCCTCCAGCCCCGGGGTGAGTTCACGGCTCAGACTGAGGCTCGGCAGCCAGGCCGCGAGGGTGACGGGCGCGGTGCCGAGCGCCGGGTCGACTGGCGGGTCGAGGTCGAGCGCCGCGCCGTGGTCGAGATCGGGCAGGGCGCTGGCGTCGTAACCGGTGATCGCCGGCAGGCGCAGGCGCAGATAGCGCGTCCCCAGGGTGTAGCGCCAGCCGCGCCGCTCGCCCTCGATCATGGCAAAGGGGCTCTCGTAGGCGCGCTCGCCCTGCTCGGCGAGGATGCCCCAGCGCGAGAAGCGCAGCGCGCCCTCGGCATCGACGGTGTAGAGGCGCTGGCTCAGCGGCGGCGGCATCGAGCTGAGGCGCTGGCTCCAGTGACCGAGGGTCAGGGTGGCGGCGTCGAGTTCGAGCTGCAGCTCGGCGACGGCGCCATACTGGCGCTGGTCGACCTCGACGCGAGTGATGCCGGTGCGCTTGCCGGTGAGCCGCTCGCCCCGGGTCTCCAGCCAGTAGGGGCGCAGTTGCAGGCGGGCGCGTGGTCCGAGCTGCCAGCTCAGGGTGGCGAGCAGGTTGTCCTCGGTGTAGTGCTGGGTGTTGTAGGCGTAATAGTTGGCGTCCTCGCGCGCCGAGCCGGTGAGCGTGGCGTGGTAGCCGAGCGTGCCGTAGCGCTCGAGGTCCTGGCTCTCGGCATGGGTCAGCGGGCGATAGGCGTCGCTGTGGAAGCGGTTGTGGGCGCCGTAGAGGCTGAGCGACAGGTCGGCGCCGAGCGGTTGCGCCCAGCCGAGGTTGAGGGTGTCGCGGCTCTGCCCGCCGGGGCCGCGCCACTGCTCGCCGGCGGCGCTGGAGGCGGAGAGGAACAGCCGGCTCGCGGCGGCGCCGATGGCGCCGCTGTCGAGCCGCGCGAACAGTCGGTGGAAGTCGTGATCGGCGCGTGCCACCCGCGCCATCACCCCCGGCTGCTGGCGCGGCGCGCGCAGCCCCAGCGCCAGGCTGCCGGCGAGGTTGCCGACCCCGAGGCCGACCCCGGCCGGTTGCGGGCCGCGCCACAGGGTGAGTCGTTCGAGGTTCTCCAGGTCGTAGAGGTTGCCGACGCCGCCGCGCCCGGCGCTGGTCGAGGAGGGGGTGCCCTCGATCGTCACCGCCAGCCCGGTGGCGGTGGAGGCGGCGATGGCGCGCAGCCGCAGCGTTTGTTGCTCGGTGCTGAGCGCGTTGGGGTCGGCCTCGGCGCGGTTGACCGAGGGGGTGAGGTCGAGCGCGCGGTAGGGATTGACCTGGGCGGCGCCGCCGCGCGCCTCCAGGGTGGCGCCGTCGAGCTCGGTGGTGGCGTAGTCGCCCGCGTCCGATGCGATCCGGGTCGCGCTGATCTCGATCGCGGGTAGCGGTTGGGCGGGCTCGGCGCCGGCGGCGAGCGGCCAGCACAGCGGGGCGAGGCAGCATCCGAGGGTTCGCATTCTTGGGGTCTCGTCCATGGTGTGCGCGCCTCAGTGGGGCGATGTCGGGTTGGGGTGGATCCAGGGGCCGTCGCGGTTGGCCGCGCGCAGCGCCGCCTGGCCCTCGGCGCCGAGCAGGTAGTCGGCGAGCCGGCGGGCGCGCGCGCGCCGCGCGTCATCGGCGGGGTGGGCCGGTCCGGGGAGGGCGAGGACGAAGTGCCGGCGCATCTGCGGATCGTCGTCGAGCAGCACGGCGAGCCCGGGGTGGGGGAGACGGCCGAAGGCCACCGGGATCTCGCCGGCGATCACATAGGCGCCGCGCGCGCCGGCGTCGATCAGCGCG
>NZ_RHFJ01000065.1:0-16749 GCF_003718675.1 Marichromatium sp. AB32 | reverse complement strand
TATTAGAAAATAATTAAATATGGAAATTATTTCCTCTCGGTCTCCCGCAACCGCCGCGCGACCGCGCTGAGATCTTCCCAGGACTTGGCCTTCTGCGCCGGCGAGCGCAGCAGATAGGCAGGATGATAAGTCACCCGCAGCGGAATGCGCGCATCGCCGACCTCGAACCAGCGCCCCCGCAGCCGACCCACGCTGACATCGGTATTGAGCAGGTGTTGGGCCGAGATCCGCCCCAGCGAGAGGATCAGTGTCGGCTCGATGAGCGCGATCTGACGTTGCAGATAGCCCTCGCAGCGGGCCATCTCCTCGGGGTGCGGGTCACGATTGCCGGGCGGGCGACACTTGAGCACATTGGCGATGAAGACCTCCTCGCGCGCCAGCCCGATCGCCTCGAGCATGCGCGTGAGCAGTTGCCCCGCCCGTCCGACGAACGGCTCGCCCTGACGATCCTCGTCGGCGCCCGGGGCCTCGCCGATCAGCATCAGCCGCGCATTGCGCGCACCGCTGCCGAAGACGCTGTGCTGTCGGGTCTCGTGCAGCGCACAGCCACGACAGCCGTGCACCGCGCGCGCCAGCTGCTCCCAATCCATCGTGGCGACCGCCGGGACCGCGGCGGATGCGGCTGGCGCGAACAGATCATCGGCCGGCGGCTCGGGCGCGGGCGCGCGCGGCGCCACCGTGCGCTCGGTGAAGGGCGCCGGCTCGGACGAGGACGGTGCGCAGGGCGGCGGCATCGGTACCGGCGGCGGCTCGGGGGCGCGCGGCGCGGGCCGGGGCCGTGCCGGCTCGAGGGTCGCGGGCGGCGCCTGTGGCGGGACCGCCGGCGGCATCTCGAGCGGCGCCGCCGCGGCGCCGTCGTGCTCGTCCGCGCGCGGCTGCCAGGCATGCACCCCCATCCGCGCCAGATAGCTCAGACGACGTTGCTCGTCCATCCCGACTCAGACGTCCGCGCCCTGCGGGTGGGCGCGGCGGGCGCCGTGCAGCACCTTGTTGCAGGCGTTGACATAGGCCTTGGCCGAGGCGATGACGATATCGATGTCGGCGCCCTGCCCGTTGACCACGCGCCCGCCCTTCTCCAGTCGCACCGTCACCTCGCCCTGGGCGTCGGTACCGCTGGTGATGGCGTTGACCGAGTAGAGCTTGAGCTCGGCGCCGCTCTCGACCACCGACTCGATGGCGCGGAAGGCGGCGTCGACCGGACCGCTGCCGCTCGCCGCCGCGCTGCGCTCGGCGCCGTCGATGGCGAGCACCAGCTCGGCGTTCGGGGTCTCGCCGGTCTCCGAGCACACCCGCAGCGAGACCAGCTTGACGCGCTCGTTGGCGGCATCGAGGTTGGCGTCGGTGACCAGTGCCTGGAGGTCCTCGTCGAAGATCTCGTGCTTCTTGTCGGCGAGATCCTTGAAGCGGGCGAAGGCGGCGTTGAGCTCCTCCTCGGAGGCGAACTCGATGCCGAGGTCGTGGAGCCGGCTGCGGAAGGCGTTACGCCCCGAGTGCTTGCCCAACACCATGCGGTTCTCGCTCCAGCCGACGTCCTGGGCGCGCATGATCTCGTAGGTCTCGCGGTTCTTCAGCACGCCGTCCTGGTGGATGCCCGACTCGTGGGCGAAGGCGTTGGCGCCGACCACCGCCTTGTTGGGCTGGACGGTGAAGCCGGTGATGCCCGAGACCAGACGCGAGCAGGTGACGATCTGGGTGGTGTCGAGCCGGGTGTCGCAGTCGAAGAGGTCCTGACGGGTGCGCACCGCCATCGCGATCTCCTCGAGCGCAGCGTTGCCGGCGCGCTCGCCCAGCCCGTTGATGGTGCACTCGACCTGGCGCGCGCCGTTGCGCACCGCCGCCAGGGAGTTGGCCACCGCCAGCCCGAGGTCGTTGTGACAGTGCACCGAGAGCACCGCGCGATCGGCGTTGGGCACGCGCTCGCGCAGCGCCGCGATCACCGCGCCGAACTGGTCGGGGATGTTGTAGCCGACGGTGTCGGGGATGTTCACCGTGGTCGCCCCGGCCTCGATCACCGCCTCGGTGATGCGACAGAGGAAGTCGATCTCCGAGCGCCCGGCGTCCTCGGCCGAGAACTCGACGTCGTCGGTATAGCGCCGCGCCCGCCGCACCGCCGCCACCGCCTGCTCGATCACCTGCTCGGGCTGCATCCGCAGCTTCTTCTCCATGTGGATCGGCGAGGTGGCGATGAAGGTGTGGATACGTCCGGCGTTGGCCTTGGCCAGCGCCTCACCGGCGCGATCGATGTCCTTGTCGAGCGCCCGCGCCAGACCACAGACACGGCTGTCCTTGATCTGCTCGGCGACCGCCGCGACCGCCTCGAAGTCGCCCGGGCTGGCGATCGGGAAACCGGCCTCGATGACGTCCACGCGCAGCCGCTCCAGGGCCTTGGCGATGCGCACCTTCTCGTCGCGCGTCATCGAGGCCCCGGGGCTCTGCTCGCCGTCGCGCAGGGTGGTGTCGAAGATGATCAAGTGGTCTTTGTCGCTCATGGCTCTTCTCTCGCTACGCCTGGAGGCCCTGCCAGGCCGGTGCTGATGGCTGTTGGGGCCGCGTGCCCCGCCGTCGTCCACCACGGGACGACGCCCCGGCCCGCTCAGCGGGTGGAGCGGACTGCGGACCTGGGACGGGGTGGGGAGACAGGTCGACGCGGCGCGTCTCCGCATCTTCGCAGCCTCGCCCCGCGCTGTCACTGGGTTGTCGACGATGATGCTGGTAAATTTGCCGGAGACGTCGACGAGACGCCACCGAGCGGTCCCCGATCATGCCCGTCACCGACACCACCAACCTCCCCATGCCGGATCTGCACGATCTCGAGCTGCTGTTGCGCGCCGACACCCCGATCCTGATCATCGAATCGGTCGAGGAGGCGCGCGTGGTCGAGCTGTTCGCCGGGCTGGCGATCCGTCTCGGCCTGCCCGCCTTCCGCTGGACGGTGACCGAGGGACTGCGCCGGCTCGAGTTCGACGCCGAGCCGCAACGCAACCTCGCCGAGCCGCGCCAGGCGCTGCGTCACATCCACGCGCTCGATCAGCCCGGGCTCTATCTGCTGCTCGACTTCCACCCCTATCTCGACGACCCGATCCACGTCCGTCTGCTCAAGGAGATCGCCCAGACCCATGCCACCTGCGCACGCACCCTGGTGCTGGTCAGCCACGGGCTCGAACTGCCCGCCGAGCTGCGTCATCTGAGCGTGCGCTTCCAGCTGCGCCTGCCCGAGCGCAAGCGCATCATGGAGCTGATCCGCGAGGAGGCCCGCGCCTGGCAGGAGGCCGCGCCCGGGCGCGCGCTGCGCGCCAGCCGCGAGGCCGTCGAGCAGCTGGCCAACAACCTGCTCGGTCTCACCGAGTCCGATGCCCGGCGGCTGATCCGCAACGCGGTGCGCGACGACGGCGCCATCACCCGCGACGACGTCGCCGCCCTGCGCCGCGCCAAGTACGCCCTGCTCAGCCCCGACGGCGTGGTCTCCTTCGAGTACGACACCCGCACCTTCGCCGACATCGCCGGGCTCGACAACCTCAAGGCCTGGCTCGACCGCCGCCGCGCGCCCTTCCTCGACGCCGACGAGCGCCGCGACCGCCCGCGCGGCATCCTCCTGCTCGGGGTCCAGGGCGGCGGCAAGAGCCTCGCGGCCAAGGCCGTCGCCGGACGCTTCGGGGTGGCGCTGCTGCGTCTCGACTTCGCCACCCTCTACGACAAGTACATCGGCGAGACCGAGAAGAACCTGCGCCAGGCGCTGCGCACCGCCGAGGTGATGGCACCCTGCGTGCTGTGGATCGACGAGATCGAGAAGGGGCTGGCCAGCGGCTCGGGCGACGAGGGCGTCGGCCGACGCGTGCTCGGCACCCTGCTCACCTGGATGGCCGAACGGCGCGCCCGGGTCTTCCTGGTGGCCACCGCCAACGACGTCTCGCATCTGCCGCCCGAGCTGCTGCGCAAGGGCCGCATCGACGAGCTGTTCTTCGTCGACCTGCCCGATGCCGGGGTGCGCCGCGAGGTCTTCGCCATCCATCTCGCGCGCCGCGGCATCGACCCGACCGCACTCGACCTCGACACCCTCGCCGCGGCGAGCGAGGGCTTCACCGGCGCCGGGATCGAGCAGGCGGTGGTCGCCGCCTGCTATGCCGAGGACGGCGCCGAGCGCCGCCCCGACACCGAGGCGCTGCTCGCCGAGCTGGCCGCCACCCAGCCGCTGGCGGTGGTGATGGAGGAGCGGATCGCGGCGTTGCGCGCCTGGGCGCGCGAGCGCACCGTCCCGGCCCACAGCCCGGCGGAGACGGACTGAACCAGACGCACCCTCACCGCCACGCTTGACAATCGCCCCGCCGCAACGACTATCCAGCGATCAGACGACGATCGGCCCGCCGCCACAGACGCAGGCGCCATCACGGCGCGGTGCATGATCGGGCCCGTCCATTCCGCGAGAGCAGACGATGCAATACAAGGATTACTACAAGACCCTCGGGGTGGCGCGCGACGCCTCCCAGGACGAGATCAAGCGGGCCTATCGCAAGCTCGCGCGCAAGTACCACCCGGACGTCAGCAAGGAGTCCGACGCCGAGGCCCGCTTCAAGGAGATCAACGAGGCCAACGAGGTGCTGCACGATCCCGAGAAGCGCGCCGCCTACGATGCGCTCGGCAGCGGCTGGCGCGCCGGTCAGGACTTCCGCCCGCCGCCCGGCGGCGGGCGCCGCGGCAACTACCGCTTCGACGCCGATGACGTCGGCGACTTCAGCGACTTCTTCTCCAGCATCTTCGGGCGCGCCTTCGGCGGCGCCGAGCCGCCGCGACGCCGCGGCCAGGACCAGACGGTGCGCATCGCCCTCGATCTCGACGAGGCCTATCGCGGCGTCACCCGCCAGGTACGGGTCGAGTCCTCGGGCAACGCCCGCACCCTCAAGGTCCGCATCCCCGCCGGGGTCACCCAGGGCCGACAGATCCGGCTCGCCGGCCAGGGCGGCGCCGGGCTCGGCGGCGGACCGGCCGGCGATCTCTATCTCGAGGTCGAGCTGAAGCCCCACCCGCACTTCACCCCGGACGGACGCGACATCCACCTGCGCCTGCCCCTGGCGCCCTGGGAGGCGGCGCTCGGGGCCGCGGTGAGCGTGCCCACCCTCGGCGGCACCGTCAGCCTGAAGATCCCGCCGGGCTCGCAGTCCGGGCAGCGGCTGCGGCTCAAGGGGCGCGGGCTGCCCGGCGATCCGCCCGGCGACACCCTGGTGACGCTCGAGATCCAGGCGCCGCCGGCAACCACCGAGGCGGCACGGCGCGCCTATCGCAAACTCGCCGAGCAGCTAGACTTCAACCCGCGCGCCGACCTCGGGGTGTAGCGCGCGGCTCAACGAGGGAGGACATCGCCGATGCAGCAGCTGGAGCGGATCTTCGAGGGCATCGTGCTCGACGAGGGCCTGAGCCTGTCGCTGGTCGAGCTGTGCGTGCTCTGCGACGCCGAGCACCACCTGGTCGAGTGCATGGTCGCCGAGGGGCTGCTCAACCCCTGCGGCAGCCTCCCCGCCGAGTGGCGCTTCGACGGGATCGCGGTGCGCCGCGCGCGCCGCGCCGTGCGGCTGCGCCACGACCTCGACCTCAACCTCGCCGGTACCGCGCTGGCGCTCGACCTGCTCGAGGAGAACGAGCGCCTGCGCGAGCGGCTGCAGGTGCTCGAACAGCACCTCGGCGCCCCCGGCACGCCGCGCTGAGCGAGGCTCAGGCGACCTCCAGACGCATCGACAGATCGACCGCGGTCACGTCCTTGGTGAGCGCGCCGACCGAGATGCGGTCGACCCCGGTCTCGGCGATCGCGCGGATGGTCTCGAGGTTCACCCCGCCGGAGGCCTCCAACCGCGCCCGCCCGGCGTTCAGCGCCACCGCCTCGCGCAACTGATCGTTGTCGAAGTTGTCGAGCAGCACCGTCGGCGCGCCGGCGGCCAGCGCCTGCTCGAGTTCGGCGAGCGACTCGACCTCGACGATGATCTCCAAGCCGGTCTGCAGCGCCTGCGCCGCGGTCACCGCCGCGGCGATCGAGCCGGCGGCGAGGATGTGGTTCTCCTTGATGAGGATGGCGTCGTGCAGCCCCATGCGGTGGTTGATGCCGCCACCGCAGCGCACCGCGTACTTCTGCTGCAACCGCAGCCCCGGCAGGGTCTTGCGGGTGTCGAGCACCGCCACCGGCAGCCCGGCGACGGCGTCGGCGAAGCGACGGGTGCGGGTGGCGGTGCCCGAGAGGGTCTGCAGCAGGTTCATCGCCGTGCGCTCGCCGGTGAGCAGCGCGCGCACCGGGCCGGTGATCACGCACAGCCGCTGCCCCGGCGCGACGCGCGCGCCGTCGGCCGCCTCCCAGTCGATGCGGATCGCCGGATCGAGTGCATGGAACACCGCCTCGAACCAGTCCCGACCGCAGAGCACCGCCGACTCGCGGGTGATCAGCTCGGCGCGCGCCTGCTGATCGGCGGGCAGCAGCGCGGCGGTGACGTCGCCACTGCCGAGATCCTCGGCGAGCGCCGCGCGCGCCTGTTCACGGATCAGTGAGGGATCGAGGGGCTGGGGGCTGTGCATGGGTATCGGTGTCCTGTGTCGTCGGCGACCGGGCGCACCACCGGCGGGCGCCCATCGAGGGAGGCGATCATGCCACAGCCGTGCCGTCCGGGCGCAGCCAGGGCGCCGGGGTCATCACAGCGTTGACGCCGCCGGCGCGGCTCATTAACGTTCGTCGCGTACCTGATGCGCGCACGGCGCCGGTGACGACCCGAGGAGGCTGACGCGATGACACGAGTGGCATTGGTGACCGGCGCGGCGGGCTTCATCGGCGGCCATCTGGTCGAGTCGCTGCGCACCGACGGGATCGCGGTGCGCGCCCTGGTGCGTCCCGGCGAGGACTGCGCGGCGTTGAGCGCCTGCGGCGCCGAGATCCGTCACGGCGACCTCCTCGACGCGACGAGCCTGGAGGCGGCGCTCGCCGGGGTCGGGCAGGTCTATCACCTCGCCGCCATCTCCAGACACGACGCCCGGGTCCCCGACGCGCGCTACCGGGCGGTCAACGTCGAGGGCACCCGGCTGCTGCTCGAGGCCGCGCGCCGCGCCGGCGCGCGCCGTTTCGTGTTCACCGGCACCATCGAGGCGGTGGGCACCTCGCGCGACGGGCGCCCGCTCACCGAGGACAGCCCCCAGCACCCGCGCAACATCTATGGCCGGAGCAAGCTCGAGGCCGAGCGGCTGGTGCGCGAGGCCGCCGCCGACGGCACTCTGGAGACCGTGGTGGTGCGCCCGCCGATGACCTATGGCGAGCGCGAGCCGATCCTGCTCGGGCGGCTCTTCCGGGTGATCGAGAAGGGCGTCTACCCGCTGATCGGCCCGCGCGAGGTGCTCACCGAGTTCTGCTATGTCGGCAACCAGGTCGCCGGGCTGCGCCTGGCCGCCGAGCACGGCCGTCCGGGCGAGGTCTATTTCATCTCCGACGCGCGCTCCTACTCGCTCGAGGAGATCGTCCACGCCATCGCCGCCGAGCTGGGGGTGCGGGTGTGGACCCCGCGCCTCCCGATCCCGCTGGCGCGCGCCATCGGGCTCGGCTTCGAGGGGCTGGGCAAGGTGCTGCCCTTCTACCCCTTCCTCATCCCCCAGACCGGACGCCCGCCGTTCTCGCGCAAGACCGTCGAGTGGACCGCCGAGAGCCGGCTCTATGTCGACATCGGCAAGGCCCGCGCCGAGCTCGGCTACCGCCCGCCCCACTCGCTCGCCGCGGGCATCGCCCGCACCGTCGCCTGGTATCGCGACCAGGGCCTGCTGCGCCCGCCGCGCAACTGACCTCAACCCACACCGCCACGGACCCCCGAGATGCCGCTACCGCTGTTCGACCGTCTGCGCCGCCGCCAGGAGATCATCGTCGTCTCCGGCCTGCCCCGCTCGGGCACCTCGATGATGACCGCCATGCTCGCCGCCGGCGGGGTGGAGGTGTTCAGCGACGCCGCGCGCGCGGCCGACGCCGACAACCCGCGCGGCTATTTCGAGCACGAACGGGTGAAACGGCTGCGCCAGGAGGATCCGGGCTGGCTGCGCGCGGCCCGCGGCAAGGCGATCAAGGTGGTCGCGCCGCTGCTCGACGCCCTGCCCCCGGGACACCGCTATCGGGTGCTGTTCATGCGCCGCGACCTCGGCGAGGTGCTGGCCTCGCAGCGCGCCATGCTGGTGCGTCGCGGCACCGATCCCGACAAGATCGACGACGCCACCCTGGAGACGCTCTACCGCCGCCAGCTCGCCGCGCTCGAGGGCTGGCTCGCCGCGCAGCGTCACATCCAGGTGCTCGACGTCGACTATGCGCGCGCCATCGCCGAGCCCGCCGCCGAGGCGGCGCGCGTGGCCGACTTCCTCGACCGCCCGCTCGACCGCGAGGCGATGGCCGCGGTCGCCGACCCCGGGCTCTACCGCCAGCGCCGGGGGGGCGCGCGATGATCGTGCACGAGCACCCGGCGCGCGACCTGCTGCGGCTGCTGATCTGGTACCCGCTGCGCTGGTTCTGCGCGCGCGCGCCGATCGCGCTCAACCTGCGGCTGTTCGCCGCCATGGGGCGCTTGCACCTGGCGCTCTCCGGCACGCGTCGCGCGCAACTGCGCGCGCTCTTCGGTCGCGCCTATCCCGCCGCCGACGCGGCGCGGATCGCCGCCTGGAGCCGCACCTATCTGATCAACCACTATGTCGACCGGCTGTCGATCTTCCACTACCACCGGCTGCGCGGGCGGGCGCTGTCGCGGGTGATCGAGATCGCCGGGCGCGACCGGCTCGACGCCGCGCTCGCCGAGGGTCGCGGCTGCGTGCTGGTGCACGCCCATCTCGGCCCCTCGCAGCTGCCGCTGGTCGCGCTCGGTCGTCTCGGCTACCCGATGACCCAGCTCGGGCTGCGCTCGGCGCGGGGGCTCTCCTTCATCGGTCGGCGCGTCCAGCTCCACCACCGGCTGCGCCTCGAGGAGGCCTTCCCGGCCGAGATGATCTATGTCGCGCGCTTCCAGCGTCAGCTCTACCGCAGCCTCGCCGCCGGGCGGGTGCTGATGATGGCCGGCGACGGCACCGGCACCGCCGAGCGCTACGGCCATCACCTGCCCCACGCCTGCTGCGGTCACACCCTGGAGCTGCCGCTCGGCCCCTTCCGCCTGGCACAACGCGCCAGCGCGCCGCTGCGCTTCCTCTTCCTCGTCCGCGACGGCGCATACCGCTACCGCGCGGTGATCGAGTCGCCGCCGCCCGGGGCCGAGACCCCGGAGCAATTGCAGCAGGCCTTCGTCGCGCGGCTGCGTCACTGGATCGACAGCGATCCCGGGCTGTGGCAGTTCTGGGACCAGTTCGCCCCCGCCGCGGCCTCGGCGCCGAGCATCTCGCAGAGCACCGCGAACACCTGATCGACCCCGAGCTGGCGCATGCACCACTGTCGCTCGGGATGACGACAGCCGTGCTCGTCGCACTCGGCGCGACACCACAGCCCCGCGACCTCGACCACCCGGTGTCCGAGGCCGTAGGGACCGGTCTCGACGCTCGACGAGGGCCCGAACAGCGCCAGCGCCGGGGTGCCGACGGCCGCAGCCAGGTGCATCGGCGCGCTGTCGTTGCACACCAGCACCCGCGCCTCGCGCAGCAGCGCGGCCATCGCCCGCAGCCCGAGCCGGCCGCTGAGATCGTGCACCCGGGGCCCGCCGGCGCCGACCACCTCGGCCACCAGGGCGCGCTCGCCGGGGGCGCCGAGCACCACCACCGCGAGTCCCAGCCGACGTGCGACGCGCTCGACCAGCGCGGCATAGCGCGCCGCCGGCCAGCGCTTGAGCGCCAGGCGCGAGCCCGGGTGGACGGCGACGAAGGGCGCGGCGAGGCCCTGCTCGGCGAGCAGCCGCGCGAGCGCCGCGCGCTCGGCGGCGCTGTGGTGGACGTCCCAGTGCACGCCCTCGACCCGACAGCCGAGTGCGCGACAGAGATCGAGGTGATACTCCACCTTGTGTCGCACCCCCGGATAGGGCACCACCCGGGTGAGCATCCAGGCCCCGCCACCGACGCCGTAGCTGACCTTGTGGGTCGCCCGCAGCGGGCGCACCAGCATCAGGATCTCGCGGATGTCGGCGCGCGCCTCGATCACCAGATCGAAGCGCCGGCGGCGCATCCGCCAGCGCCAGCGCAGATAGTCGAGCGGACCGCTGCGATCGCTGAACCAGAAGGGGTCGTAGGTGATCAGCGCGTCGAGGTCGGGGTTGCCCTCGAGCAACGGCGCCGCGCCGGCGGCGGTGAGCAGGGTGATGCGCGCGCCGGGGAAGCGCTCGCGCAGCGGGCGCAGCATCGGCACCGTCATCATCACGTCGCCGAGATAGAGGGTGCGGATCAGCAGGATCTCGCGCACCTCGGCGGGGTCGAGCGGGCGCGCCCGGCGCCATTGCCGCCAGGGCAGGCTCAGGGTCGCGCCGATCAGGTCGGCGAGCCGGGTCAGACGCCGCTTGCGGGCGTTGACGATCTTGTAGGGACCGGTGCTCATGCGCCCTCCTCGGTGGGACTGCTGGCCGCGGCGGCGCGACGCGCGCGCAGCCGACCGATGCGCCCCTTGAGCCAGAGCAGGGCGTCGAAGGCACGGTCGAGATGACGGGTGCGCGGGTTGGTGTAGTAGCGCGGATAGAGCAGCGGGTCGTCGGGATCGACCACCCCCTCCTCCAGGGCGATGCGGTGCAGCCCGGTGTGCGGCTCGATGCGCAGCACGCTGAACTCGAAGTGCACCCGACGCCCCAGACGCAGCCTGGCGCGGAGCACGAAGAACAGGATCGAGAGCAGGTTGCCGAGGGTCTGGCCGGGCGGGTTGCGGAAGAAGTTGTAGCTCACCTCCAGCCCGGGGTGGCGCGAGAGCAGACGGTAGATGCGCAGGATGTCGGCGCGACGCATGTCCTTGCCGAGACGGCGCAGCGTCGGATCGGCGATGGCGTCGGGCGAGAAGATGGCGTGGACGCAACCGGCGCGCACCGCCAGCGCCATGAACGCGGCATCGGCGTGACGCTCGTTGATCCACGCCGACCAGCGCGCCCGCACCCCGCGCGCGATCAGCTCGCGACAGATGCGCTCGGCATGGGCGCGCGGCAGGTTGAACACCGAGTCGACGAAGGTGAAGCGCTCCACCCCGTGATCGCGCACCAGGGCCTCGATCTCGTCGACGATCAGCCGCGGGTCGCGCAGCCGCATCCGCTTGCCGTTGAGATAGCCGTAGATGCAGTAGACACAGCTCAGCGGGCAGCCGCGCTTGGTCTCCACCCCGATGGCGTCGACGAAACCCGCGCGATAGTCGCCGACCCGCAGCGCGCCGCGCTCGGGCAACGCGATGGCGTCGAGATCGACCGGTCCCTGCAGCGGCCCGGAGAAGTGCAGCGCGCCGTCGCGCCGATAGAACACCGAGGGTACGGTCTCGGGACGGTCGAGACGCTTGAGCAGCAGTTGCAACGTCTCCTCGCCCTCGAGGTGCACGCCGAGGTCGAGGCGCGGCTCGGCCTCCATGATCTCGCGCGCGAACATCGAGAAGCCCGAGCCGCCGATGATCACCGGCGCGCGAGCATGCCGCTCGATCACCTCCAGCAGCTCGCCGAGCAACGGGTAGTAGAAGACCACCTCGCGCTTGTTGGTCGAGTCGATGTTGCGCAGCGAGATGCCGATCGCCTCGGGCGCGAACTCGGCCAGCGCCTCGGCGAGCGCGGCGCGCGGCGACTCGACCAGGTTGGTGTCGAGCACCCGCACCTGGTGGCCGACGAGGTTCGCCGCCAGGCTGCCGAGCCCGATGGGGAAGACCAGCGGCTCGTTGCCGCCGAGAAAGGCCTGGATCAGCAACACCCTCATGCCGCGCGCCCCCCGGCCGGGCGCAACCGCGCCTTGAGCGCGCGCAGCGCGCGATAGAGCCAGGCGAAGCCCGGGCGCAGCGGCGCGGCGCCGAGCACCCGCCCGAGCGGCCGGCTGGCGAGCAGTCGCAGCAGCGGCCCCGGCATGCGCCCGCCCTGGGCGAGCGCGAACAGCAGGTTGGGATAGCTGCCGGCGCGCATGTTGTAGCTCTTGGCATAGACGTCGCGATGGGCATCGCGCACATGACCGTCGCGCACCCCCATGCGATGCAGCTCGGTGCCCGGATAGAGCACCAGCGAGAAGGGCTGGAGACGGTAGGGCTTGGGCAGGCGGGCGATCAGACGCAGGCTCTCGAGGGTGTCCTCGGTGCGCTCGTAGGGCACGTCGAGCAGGAAGTCGTAGCTCGGCGGGAACATCCGCGCGCGATAGCGGTTGATGATCCGCGCCGCGCGCAGCACCCGGCGGTTGTCCATGCGGGCGCGGTTGTAGAGCGCCTGCATCCGCGCGCTGCCGCTCTCGATGCCCATCTGCACGTAGACCAGACCGGCGTCGACCAGCAGCGCCATCTTCTCCTCGGTCACCGTCAGCGGGCTGGCCAGACAGGAGAAGGGCAGCCCGATGCGTTCCTTGTAGGCGGCGCAGAAGGCCGCCAGCGAGGCGCTCGGGCGCGAGAAGAAGGCATCGTCCGAGATCCACACGAAGCCGATGTCCGGGAAGCGGCGCTTGACCTGCTCGAGCTCGTCGATGACGTGCTCGACGCTGCGCCAGCGCAGATAGCCGCGCTTGTCGTAGAGGTTCTTGAGCGCGTCGTTGGCGCAGTAGGAGCACTTGTGCGGACAGCCGCGCCCGGTCATGGTCTGGTAGCCCATCTTGCCGAGCAGGTTGGAGACGGTGCCGGTACGCAGGTGGCGCTCGGTGAGTTCGCGGGTGAAGGGGGTGATGGTGCCGTCGGCGACCATGAAGTGGTGATCGGCGAGGCTGTAGTCGGGCGCCGGATAGCGATCGAGGTCGCGCAGCAGCGGTCGCGGCGGGTTGCGACTGATCGCCCCGTCCCCCGCCCGCACCCAGAGGTTGGCGAGGGCGTCGATGGCCGCGCCGCGACCGAGCGCGTCGGCGAGATCGAGCAGCGCCTCCTCGCCGTCGCCGACACAGACGATGTCGGCGTGGACGATGCACTCGTCGGGACAGATGGTGGCGTGCACCCCGCCCCAGACCACCGGCACCGAGGTCGCGGCATGGATCGCGTGGGTGATCTGGCGCGCGGCGGCGAAGTAGTTGGTCATCAGGGTGATGCCGACCAGATCGACGTCGCGACACAGTGCCACCAGCTGACGCAGGGTCTCGGGGCGATAGCGCTCCTCGCCGTAGTCCTCGTCGCAGGCCGGGTCGGGCAGGAAGATCATCCGCGTCCAGTGGCCGCGCTCGCGCAGATAGGCCGACATGGTGCGCAGGCCGAACACGGTGATGTCAGGGAAGGGCGAGATCAACGCGATGCGCATCCGCGGGCTCCTCCTCGGTTGCCGGGTCGTGGTCACGCCCCGCCCTCCTGGCGCGGCGCGACCGGGGATGCGTCACGACGATGGCCGCGACGCCGTCCGGCCCTGGCGCACGGCCGGCTCCGCCGGCGCGCGCCTCAGTGCCGGCGTCCGGTCACCCCGGGGTCGACCGGGCGCAACCGCTGCAGATAGCGCGCGATGCGCCACCAGTCGCCGCGCGCCAGCGCCCCGCCGCCTTTGGCGAGCAGCCGCAGCCCCTCGCCGACCCGGGTGACCAGGCCCAGCGGCGCGAGCAGCGCCGGGCGCGAGAACAGCCGCACCGCGCGCTCGCTGATCAGCACCCGATAGACCCAGCGCGGCACGTGCTGGAAGGTTAACAGGTGCAGCAGGAAGTTGGGGTAGGTGCGACGGGGGGCGAAGAACGGCTTGCGATAGAGTGCCGGGCCGGTGTCGGTGAGCAGCCCCTCGGCGACGGCGCGGTCGTAGAGCGGGGTGTGGGGGTAGAACACCAGGTTCGAGACCGCCAGCCCGAACGGCTTGGGCAGCCGGTAGAGCAGCCGCACCGTGTCCATGGCGTCGGCCTCGGTCTCCCAGGGGTTGTCGGTGATGACGTGATAGTCCGGCGGCAGCAGGCGGTCGCGGTGACGGTGCAGCAGCTCGGCGGCGGCCACCACCCGCTCGTTGGACTCGGTGCGGTCGTAGAGACGCTTGATCCGCTCGCTGCCGCTCTGGATGCCGAACTCGACATAGACCAGCCCGGCATCGAGCAGCGCCAGCAGCTTGCGCTCGTTGAGCGTCGAGGGGCTGGCCTGGACGTAGAAGGGCAGACCGACGCGCTCGCGATAGCGCGCGGCGAAGTCCTCGATCTGAGCGCGGGGACGGGCGAAGAAGGTGTCGTCGAAGAACTGGAAGGCCTCGACGAAGGGGAAGCGCTCGCGCACCGCCACCAGCTCCGCGATCACCCGCTCGACACCGCGAAAGCGCAGATAGGGCACCCCGTCCTCGGCGCAGCGCGCCTTGATCGCCGAGACGCTGCAATAGGTACAGCGGTGCGGACAGCCGCGGTCGGTCATGGTGCGAAAGGCGCGTCTGAGGGTACCGCCCGGTCCCGGCAACAGCGGCAGGATCTCGCGCAGCAGCGCGTCGGTGAGCGGCCGGAGGCGCCCGGCGCGCGGATCGAGCACATAGTGATCGTCGTTGGAGAAGTCGAACGGCGGCAGACTGTCGAGATCGTCGATCAGCGGGCGCTGCGGGTTGCGGTGACGCTGCTCGCCCTCGCGCACCCAGAGCCCGCGCACCCGGCGGTGATCGGCGCCGCGCGCCAGACACTCGAGCAGCTCGACCAGGGTGTGCTCGCCCTCGCCGATCACCACCATGTCGGCGTGCTCGAGCGCCTCGTCGGGGCGACTCGAGGGGTGCACCCCGCCCCACACCAGCGGGGCGTCGTGGACCCGGCGCAGGTGCTCGGTGACCTGCAGCGCGCGGTCGAAGTACTGGGTCATGAACGACAGCCCGATCAGGTCGGCGTCGGCGCTCAGCGTCGCGAGATCGTCGAGCACCTCGGGCGGATAGTGATAGATCACCTCGCGATCGGCGCGCAACCGGCCGATGCTGCCGGGCAGGAAGATCAACCGGCACTGGTGACCGCAGGCGCGGACATGGGCCGAGAGCGCGCGCACGTCGAAGGCGCTGATGTCGGGCGGGGTCGGGGTGATCAGGGTGAGCTTCATGCGGGCAGACCTCCGGGTGGGGCCGAGGGCGTCTCGAGCAGCAGCGGCGGCTCGCCCTCCTTGAGCGCGGTCATGCGACGCAGCGCGAGGAACGGCAGGTAATGACAGGGCTGCGCGATCACCCGCCGCTCGAGCAGCCGGGCATAGTCCTGGATCGCCGCGCCCAGCGCCGCCGGGTCGGCGGGGTCGGCGCCCCACTCGAGCGGTGCGCCGATCTCCAGCCGGCTGACCCCGGAGGGCTCGCGCACCAGAAAGGTCGGCAGCACCGCGCAACCGGTGCGCGCGGCGATGCGCAGCGCGCCGGTGGAGAAGCGCGCGCGCGCGCCGAGGAAATCGACCTCGGCCCAGTCGCTGCCGGCGGCGCCGTCGATGGCGATGCCGAGCACCTGATTGGCGCGCAGACAGGCGAAGGCCGGGCGCAACGAGCCGAAGGCGTCGATATGACGCACCGGCAGCGCGCACTCGTGCCGCCAGCGCAGCTCGAGGGTGCGCGCCTCCAGGGGCGAGAAGCGACGATGGCTGATGCGCTCGCGCCACACCAGCGGCGAGGCCCCCATCTGGCACATCCGGTAGCCGGCGTGACCGAGCGCGGGCATCGCCATCTGGTTGGCACCGAAGTGCGCGAGCAGCAGCATCGCGCCCTGACCGCGCGCCAGCGCGGCATCGAGTTCGGACCAGTCGTCGCAGCGCACGAAACCGGCCATCCGCGCCGGCCCGAGGCGCGGGAAGACCAGCACCTCCAGCTCGTTGCAGAGACGGTTCTGGAAGGCCCGGCGCACCCAGCGACGGCGCCGCGGCAGCGCCGCCAGCGCCGGGGCGGCGGCCATCGCCGCGGCGAACTCGGCGGCCTTGCCGCGCGCCAGCAGCGCCACCACCGCGCCCAGCCCGCGCCCCAGCGCGTACAGCCAGGACGGCGGCAACCGCTGCGCCAGCCAGCGCAGCGGATACCAGTGCAGCCACAGCAGCAGGTCCCGGATCAGCATCCGCACCATCACAGATACCCCAGATCCTTGAGCCGTTCGTTGATACAGGCGCTCTCGGCCTCGCTGAAGGGCCGCGTCTCGCCGATGTCGAGGTCGTAGTCGGCGGTGCGCGGCGGGTGGCGGGCGAGGAAATCCGCGCTCAGCGCCTCGGTCAGCACCCGCCCGTCCATGTGGCTCGGCACCGGCTCGCCGAGCAGCGCCATCAGCGTCGGGGCGACGTCGATGATGGCCGCTTCGTCGAATCCGGCGCCGGGGACGATGTCGGGACCGGCGAGCATCAGCACGCCGTTGGGCAGGTGGTTGCCCGACCAGCGGTGCGCAGTGGTCAGCGCGTCGGGCGCGGGACGGATGCCGAGAAAGCCGAGCTCCTGCTCGCCGACGCAGTAATAGCCGGGACTCCAGCGGATGATGATGTCCGGGGTCTGCGCCAGACAGTGCGGATAGACCTCCTCGCGCCGCCACACCCGCTCGATCAGGCGCGCCCCGGTGTCGGGGTCGCGCAGCCCCTCGAGCGCGGCGATCAGCCGCGCGCGCAGCGGCTCGTACTCGGACTCGGGCACCACCCCCTGCGGCTGACGTCCCTGCAGGTTGATCACCAGGTTGCCGTAACCGCCGACCGGGAAGACCTGGGTCCCGGCCATCGCGAAGGCCTCCAGCCCCGGCGGCAGCGCGTCCCCGCCGCGCCGCCCGAGCAGCGCGCGCGCC
>NZ_RHFJ01000064.1:0-17083 GCF_003718675.1 Marichromatium sp. AB32 | reverse complement strand
ATCTTGCGGACCTTCGGCGAGGTCTGTGGCCGGGCGCTGGCGCGCCAGCGCGAGCAGCGCCTGCTGCACCAGCGCGCCGCGCAGGAGCGCGCGCTGCTCGAACGGGCGCGATTGCGTCAGGTGGTGCACGAGACGGGCAACCCGCTGAGCATCGCCCAGAACTATCTCGAACTGCTCGCCCAGCGTCTTGCAGACGACGCCGAGGCCAATGCCGACCTGTTGGTGCTGCGCGAGGAGCTGGAACGGGTCGGGACCATCCTGGTGCGTCTGGTCGACGGCGACGAGGCCGCCGGCGACGGTGACGAGGGCGATCCGGCCGAGTCGTTGCGCCGGCTCGTCGGGGTGCTCGACCATGCGCTGTGTCGGCCGCGCGGGATCGCGTTCAGCTGTACCTGTCCCGACTCGCTGCCGCCGCTGCGTCTGGCGCGCGACGCCCTGCGTCAGGTGGTGGTCAATCTGGTGCGCAACGCCGCCGAGGCGCTGGGCGAGGGCGGACGGATCGAGGTGGCGCTGGAGGACCGGGTGCGGGTCGGCGGTCGCGCCCATGTCGAGCTGCGGGTCGAGGACGACGGCCCGGGGCTTGCCGCCGAACGGCTGGAGACCCTGTTCCAGCCGCAACAGAGCGCCAAGCCGGGACATGCCGGGGTGGGGCTGACCATCGTGCGTAATCTGGTCGAGGCGGCCGGAGGGCTGGTGAGCTGTCGCAGTCGGCCTGGCGCCGGCTGTCGCTTCCAGGTCCTGTTGCCGCTGCGCCGACCCTGAGCGAGGCGGAGCGAAGCGATGAGCGATCGACAACCCCCTTCCCCCGCGACGCTGGCCGAGGACGGCTGCCGGCGCCTGCTGGTGGTCGACGACGAGCCGCGCAGTCGCGCCAGCCTGGAGCGCCTGCTCGGGGCGCGGGGCTTCTCGGTGTGCGCCGTCGCCGGTGTCGCCGAGGCCCTGGCGCAGCTCGAGGGCGAGCGCTTCGACCTGATCCTGCTCGACCTGATCCTGCCGGTCGGCGACGGCGTGCAGGTACTCGACCGGCTCGCCGAGCGCGGCGAGGAGATCGCCGTGGTGGTGGTCAGCGCCACCCGCTCGGTGGCCGAGGCGACCCGCGCGCTGCGTCACGGCGCCTGTGACTTCGTCGCCAAGCCCTATCGGCTCGACACCCTGCTTGCGGCGATCGCGCGCGCCTGCGAGCGCGGCGCGCTGACCCGCGCCCAGGCGACCATGCAGGCGCGGCTGCGCGACTCCGAGCGTCTCCACCGCTTCCTGGTGCACGCCTCGCCCGACCTGGTCTTCCTGCTCAACGGCGCCGGCCGGGTGCGCTTCGTCAACGATCGGATCGCGGTGCTGTTGCAGCGCCGTCCCGAGAGCGTGCTCGAGCGCCCGCTGCTCGAACTGGTCGCGCCCGGCCATCGGGGTCGCGCCAGCGCCCTGCTGGATGAGCTGGGTGAGAGCGCCGAGGGGCGGGTGCGCGCCATCGAGCTGGAGCTGCTCGACGGCGCCGGCGGGCCGCCGTTGCCGGTCGAGATCAAGCTGCTCGCGCTCGGCGCCGGTACCGAGACGCCGGTCGGCGGCGAGGTCTTCGCGGTGGTCCGCGACCTCGCCGCGCACCGTCGCGCCGAGGAGGCGATGCGCCGCTCCTTCGACCTGCTCCACCACGTCATCGCCGCCAGCCCGGCGGTGGTCTATGCCCGCGAGCCGGGGCGCCCGGCGCGCTTCATCTTCGTCAGCGACAACCTCCGCCAGCTGCTCGGCTACGATCCCGAGCAACTGGTCAACGGCGCGCTGGTGTGGGAGGGGCTGGTACACCCGGAGGATCGCGCCGTGCTCGACGGCATGTTCGACGGCGATGCCGGGCGCGCGGCCAATGCCGAGTACCGCATGCGTCATCGCGACGGCGACTGGCGCTGGGTGCGCGACAGCGTGCGCCTGTTGTGCGACGGCAACGGTCGGGCGGTGGAGCTGGTCGGCTCCTGGCTCGACAACACCGAGGCCCACCGACTCTCCGAGGAGCTGCGCCGTCAGGCCAGTCTCGACGCGCTCACCGGGCTGCTCAACCGCAGCGCCTTCGAGCAGCGACTGCAGCGGGCGATCGAGGAGGCGCGGCGCGAGCGCCGCCAGCATGCGCTCTGCTATCTCGATCTCGATCAGTTCAAGGTGATCAACGACACCTGCGGGCACATCGCCGGCGACGCGGTGCTGCGCCAGCTCGCCCACGTGCTCGCCGCCTGCATCCGTCAGCAGGACACCCTGGCGCGGCTCGGCGGCGACGAGTTCGGGGTGCTGATGGAGGACTGCGAGCACGCCGGCGCGATCCGGGTCGCCGAGGCGCTGTGCAAGGCCGTCGGCGACTTCCACTTCGTCTGGGGCGACAAGCGCTTCCGGCTCGGCGTGAGCATCGGGCTGGTGTCGATCGACGCCGCCAGCGAGGGCCTGGTCTCGCTGCTCAGCGCCGCCGACAGCGCCTGTTATGCGGCCAAGGACGGCGGGCGCAACCGCATCCATGTCTATACCGCCGACGATGCCGAGCTGGCGCGCCGTCACGGCGAGATGCAGTGGGTGTCGCGGATCAACCTGGCGCTCGAGCAGGCGCGCTTCGGGCTCGCCTTCCAGCCGATCGTGCCGGTCAACGGCGACGGCGACGGCGCGCACTACGAGCTGCTGCTGCGGATGTACGACGACGACGGCGCGGCGGTGATGCCCGGCGCCTTCCTGCCCGCCGCCGAGCGCTATCACCTGATCGGGCGGATCGACGAGTGGGTGCTGGAGACGGCGCTCGCCTGGCTCGGCGATCACCCCGAGCATCTCGACGGTCTCAGCCTGTGCTCGATCAACCTCTCCGGTCACTCGCTGAGCGACCCCCAGCTGCTCGATCGCATCGCCATGCGGCTGCACCGCCACGAGGCCATCGCCGCCAAGCTCTGCTTCGAGGTCACCGAGACCGCGGCGATCTCCAACATGACCAACGCCGTCGAGTTCATCGAGGCGCTGCGCGCGCTCGGCTGTCGCTTCGCCCTCGACGACTTCGGCAGCGGGCTGTCCTCCTTCGCCTATCTGAAGAACCTGCCGGTCGACTTCATCAAGATCGACGGCATGTTCATCAAGGACATCGCCGTCAACCCGATCGCCCGCACCATGGTGCGCTCGATCAACGAGGTCGGTCAGGCGATGGGGATGCGCACCGTGGCCGAGTTCGTCGACGGCGAGGAGACGCTGGAGGTGCTGCGCGGCATCGGCGTCGATTACGCTCAGGGTTACGGCGTCGGTCGACCGCGCCCGATCGAGGAACTCGTGCGATCATGTTAGGGATCTGTCCCGTGCGATTGCGGAGTCCAGCTTGAGCCCGATCCCCCTTCCCGATCTCCCCGACTTCGGCCGCGCCAGCATCCTCGTGGCCGGCGATCTGATGCTCGACCGCTACTGGAGCGGCAGCACCCGTCGTATCTCGCCCGAGGCCCCGGTGCCGGTGGTGCGCATCGACGGGCGCGAGGACCGCCCCGGCGGTGCGGCCAACGTCGCGCTCAACCTCGCCGCGCTCGGCGTGCGCACCGCGCTGGCCGGGGTCACCGGTCGCGACGAGGCCGCCGAGTGCCTGAGCGCGCCGCTGCGCGAGGCCGGGGTCGCGCTGCACCTGCACCGTCGCGACGACGTGCCGACCATCACCAAGCTGCGGGTGCTCAGCCATCACCAGCAGCTCATCCGGCTCGACTTCGAGGAGCCGCTCGCGCCGCTGGCCGAGGACCCGCTGCCGGCGCTGGTCGAGGCCGCGCTGCCGCATCATCAGCTGCTGCTGCTCTCGGACTACGGCAAGGGCACCCTGGTCGACCCGCAGCGGCTGATCGAGCGCGCCCGCGCCCGTGGCCTGCCGGTGCTGGTCGACCCCAAGGGATCGGACTTCGCGCGCTATCGCGGCGCCACCCTGCTCACCCCCAATCGCGGCGAGCTGGAGGCGGTGGTCGGCGTCTGCGCCGACGACGCCACCCTGATCGCGCGCGCCGGGCGGCTGCGCGACGAGCTGGCGCTGGAGGCGCTGTTGGTGACCCTGGGCGAGCGCGGCATGTTGCTGCTCGCCGCCGGTGCCGAGGCGTTGCACCTGCCGACCCAGGCACGCGAGGTGTTCGACGTCACCGGTGCGGGCGATACCGTGATCGCCGCGCTCGCCGCCGCGCTCGCCGCCGGCATGCCGCTGCCCGCCGCCTGCGCCCTGGCCAACTGCGCCGCCGGGCTGGCGGTGGCCAAGCTCGGCACCGCCAGCGTCGGCGTGCGCGAACTGGCGCGCGCCTATCGCGGCGGCGAGTGGCGCACCCTGCTCGATCGCGACGCCCTGGTGCACACCGTGGCCGAGGCGCGCGCGCGCGGCGAGCGGGTGGTGATGACCAACGGCTGTTTCGACATCCTCCACGAGGGTCATGTCGCCTATCTGCAGCAGGCCCGCGCGCTCGGCGATCGGCTGGTGGTGGCGGTCAACGACGACGACTCGGTGCGCCGGCTCAAGGGCGAGGGGCGACCGATCAACGGCGTCGAGCAGCGCATGGCGGTGCTCGCCGGGCTGGCCTCGGTCGACTGGGTCTGTCCCTTCTCCGAGGACACCCCGGAGGCGCTGATCTGCGCCGTCGGCCCGGACGTGCTGGTCAAGGGCGGGGACTACCGCGTCGAGGAGATCGCCGGGGCCGACTGCGTGCGCGCGCGCGGCGGCGAGGTGCGGGTGCTCGACTTCCTGCCCGGGCGCTCGACCAGCCGGATCATCGGGGCGATCCGCGATGTCTGAGTCGGTGATCGAGGACCAACCCTCGTTCAGGGGGACACTGTTGCAACTGCTCTACACCCTGGTACTGCGTCTGACCCTGCCGCTGGTGCTGCTGCGCCTGGTGCTGCGCGGGCTGTCGCGACCGGCGCGCGAGCTGCGTCTCGGCGAACGGCTGGCGCGCGGCGTGCCCGCACCGCCGGTCGAGGTCTGGGTGCACGCCGTCTCGGTCGGCGAGGTGCTGGCCGCGCGCGGGCTCATCAACCACCTGCTCGCGCGTACCCCGACCTGTCGGGTGCTGGTCACCACCACCACCCCGACCGGGGCCGAGCGGCTGCACGCACTGTTCGGCGAGCGGGTGGCGCACCGCTACACCCCCTACGACCTGCCCGGCGTGCAGGCGCGCTTCCTCGATCAGGCGCGTCCCCGGCTGCTGATCGTCATCGAGACCGAGATCTGGCCGAACATGCTCGACGCCTGCGCCGAGCGCGGCATCCCCTCGCTGCTGGTCAATGCCCGACTGTCGGCGCGCTCGGCGCGTGGCTATGCCCAGCTCGGCCGGCTCACTGCGCCGACGCTGCGCCGCTTCGCGCTGATCGCCGCCCAGGGGCGCGGCGACGCGCGGCGCTTCAACGCGCTCGGCGCCGAGCCCGAGCGGGTGCGGGTGACCGGCTCGGTCAAGTTCGACGTCGCCGACGACCCCGAACGCGAGACCCGCAGCGCCGAGCTGCGCGCGCACTGGGGCGAGGGGCGTCCGCTGTGGATCGCCGCCAGCACCCACGAGGGCGAGGAGGCGCGGGTGCTCGCCGCCCACCGCCGCGTGCTCGAACACCACCCCGAGGCGCTGCTGGTGCTGGTGCCGCGCCACCCCGAGCGCTTCGATCAGGTCGCCGCGCTGGTCGAGACCCACGGCTTTCGCCTGGCGCGCCGTACCGATCCCGACGCCGATGTGAGCGAGGCCCAGGTCCTGCTCGGCGACACCATGGGCGAGTTGGCGGGGCTGATCGCCGCCGTCGACGTCGCCTTCATCGGCGGCTCGCTGGTGCCGGTCGGCGGTCACAACCTGCTCGAGGCCGCCGTCGCCGGGGTGCCGGCGCTGGTCGGCCCGCACACCTTCAACTTCGCCGAGATCACCACCCGCCTGATCGGCCTCGGCGGCTGCGCCCGGGTCGCCGACAGCGAGGCCCTGGCCGCGCGCCTCACCGACTGGCTCGCCGCCCCCGAGCGCCGCGCCGCGATCGGCGCCAACGGCCGCGCCTTCGTCGAGGCCAATCGCGGCGCGCTGGCGCGGTTGATCGGGTTGGTCGAGGGGTATTTGCCGAAGGGGTGAGCATGGGGCCTCAGACCATGGCCGTCTGGAGATGTTCTGCGGATGAGCAATGATGATCTGGGCCGCATGACGCAAGCGGCGAGGGCGACCAACTCTTCCCCGATCATGAGGACGATGATGGCCCAGGTCACGATGAAGGTCGTGAGCGAGCGAAGGGGCTGTTTGTTCTTGCGTCTCCTGGCTCCTTATGGGTTCGGGTTTGTCGGTCGCCGAAAGACCGGTGCTTCGGTGGCCGGACGTCCATGCCCTGCGTCCGTTTCGACCGGGGCGAATGGGGGCATGCGTTCAATCCGGCGTCTGTGGATCGGGCTCGCTCGACCAGGCGCGGATGGCGGCAATCTCGTCGGCCTCGATCCCGAGCGAGACGAGGAAGGCCTCATGCGCCTCTGGCGCCTGGCCTTCGAAGGCGCGATGCCAGCGCCGCATACCCTGTTCGTCGAGTCCGGCGGCGCGGAGCATCGAGACCCACAGCGCCTTGTCGACCAGGGGGACGTCCAGTGCCTGGGCGTCGGTCTGAAGCAGACGCAGGATGAGCCGCTGCTGGTCGCGCAGCTGCTCGATCTCGCGGTTGATGGCGAGGAGTCTGCCTTCGAGTATCGGTCGCAGTCCCTCGCCCTCGTGCCGCAGCAGCTCGGCGATGGTCTCCAGTGCCAGACCGGTCGCCCGGTAGGCACGGATCTTTTCGAGCCGTTCGAGATCGCGCTCCGAATAGAGTCGATAGCGGGCGGCGCTGCGGCCGCTCGGGACCAGCAGCCCGATGGCGTCGTAATGGAGGAGGGTGCTGCGCGCCAGGCCGAAACGGCGGGCGACCTGTCCGATGGTCCAGGTTCTAGCGGTCATGATGCGGGTCCGGCAAGGGGTCTGACGCGAGCGGCCGAGCGTGTCGCCCGGCCGCTCTCGCTCTGGTGCGATCAGCTCGCGCGGATGCGGCGGATCTCGTCGGGCGGGACGTTCAGCCATTCGAGGAAGGACTGGTGCCCGTCCGGATAACGGGTCTCGAAGCAGCGATGCCAGCGCTGCATGCCGTCTTCATCGATCCCGATCTCCTTGAGCAGCTCGATCCACTGGTCTTTGGTCATCTCGGTTCTCCGTGTGTGGGTTGCAGGACGCGCGCCCGATTCAGCGGCGTCGGGGAAGAGCATCGACCCTGAAGCCGTCGTCGGGTCAAGGCCTTCACACGCCATTCGGGTGCGCCCCTCATGTCCTCCGTTCCGCGGGCTGCAAGAGCATTCAAGACGAAGGGGGCGCACCGGCCACCGTCTCTTCCTTGCGCAACGGAAAAGGGTGGAACCATGGGCACCATTCACGGCGATTCGGCGCGCGAGGCCGAGCGTCTCTCGGGTCAGGCGGCGATCCTGCGTCCGCCGCCTCCGCTTCCCGGCCGGCAGCCGGGAAGCGGCAGCGGTCGGCAGAGCCTGGCCCTGCTGGAGCACGACCCCGGCACCCATCCGATCTGTCTGGACGTCGATACCGGTCAGCTGGATCTGGCCCGGGAGCGTCTCGCCGGATGGGAACGGAGCCTTGGCTTCGTCCATGGCGATCTGAACATGGACCCCTTGACCGGGGGGGCTTCGATCATGCCATCGCCGTGGCCTATCTGCCGGGCGGCATGTCCGAAACCTGGACGCCTTCGCGGGTGGAGATGGTCAGGATCGTTTGTACCCTCGTCGCCGCGCTCGGGATGGCGCTGTTGGAAAACGCCCTGCGCCATGCCGGTCCTGGTCATCTGCGGGTGCGATTGCAGCAGGTGGACGGCGTCTGTCGACGGAGGTGGAGGATCGTGGTCCCGGTATCGACAGCGCGCTGGCCGCCGACATCTTCGAGGCCTTTCGCCGTGGCGGTCCCAACCATCGAGTCTGGGAGGACGTTCATTGGTGATTTCCTGGCCGCTGCGCGCGCATCGGTAAGAGGCTCCGCAGCCTAGCCGTCACGTCCGCCGAGACGAGGATCGTCTGATGCTCGACCATCTCTTCCGATGGGGCTGCGCTCGGCGTCCGGACGCAAGCCACCGATGGTTGATGGCTTGCGTCTGTTCCCATCCCCCGCTCTATTCCTTGAACAACGACCAGACGGCGCGGAACTGCTCGTCGGATGAGTCGCCCAGCCATTCGAAGCCGACCGATTCGGTGCACACCACCTGGATGCCGCAGTGGCGCATGCGTTCGAGCACGTTCTGCTTGTAGGCGGGGTGGCGCGAGATGATGCCGTCGGCGGGCACGAACACCTGATAGCCCCAGCGCTGCAGCCCGGAGACGGTCTGCACGATGCAGATGTGCGCCTCCATGCCCACCACCACCAGTTGGCGCCGCTCCGGCGAGGCGGAGATGTTGCGCTCGAAGCCGGGGGCGGTACAGCAGGAGAAGGCGGTCTTCTCGGTCGGTTCGGCCGCCTCGGGCAGCGCCTCGCGGATCGGTGCGATGATCGGCCCGAGCCCGCGCGAGTTGTGCTGGGTGGCGATCACCGGGATGTCGAGCGTCTTGGCGGCGCTGATCAGCCGCTGGATGTTGGCGGTGACGCCCTCGAGTTCGTCGCGCGGCATCGCCGCGGCGAGCCGTTCCTGGGCGTCGATGATCAGGAGCTGGGAGAAGTCGCGCTGACACAGCGGCATCTGCGCCTGGTGGATACTCATCTCGTCCGTCCTCCGCACTGCATGATTGTGTTGTGCTTCGATGCGAATCCGCCGCTCGGCGGAACACGGAGTGTGCGCTGCAAGCGGCGCCGGGTTCAAGATCTTTGCGGGAAGGGAGAGCGGGCGGACGCCCGGGCGGGCGTCCGCGAGGGGGGGGCGTCAGAAGACGAACTGCTCGCGCGCCGGGGCGTTGCGCAGCGTCCCGGCCAGGGTCTCGAACAGCGGCTCGCGCTGATAGTCCTGGCCGCCGCCGCGGGTGATCAGCACCGCCTCCATCACCGGCGCCTCGCCGAGGATGCAGCACAGTCGGCCGCCGAGCGCGAGCTGCGACTGCAGCGCGTCCAGCGCGCTGTCGCTCGGCAGTGCGCCGTTGAGCAGGATGGCGTCGAAGGGGCCGCCCTCGATCGGCCCGGCGAGACCGTCGGCGGCGCGGATCTCGACACGCTCGGTGCCGAGCTCGGCGAGGTGGGCGCGGGCGATCTCGGCCTGCTCGGGGTCGATCTCGAGACTGAGCACCTGGGCGCCGAGCGCGGCCAGACAGGCGGTGGCGTAACCGCTGCCGGTGCCGATCTCGAGCACGCGCTCGTCGGGCTGTACCGCCAGCGCCTGGAGCATGCGCGCGGTCACCCGGGGCGGCAGCATGTGGCCGCCGTTGGCCAGCGGCACCTCGATATCGGCATAGGCAAGCCCCTGATAGCCGTCGGGCACGAAACGCTCGCGCCCGATCTCGGCCATTGCCCCCAGCACCCGCTCGTCCAGGACGTTCCATGGACGGATCTGCTGCTGGATCATGTTGAAGCGCGCAAGCGCGTTAGGGCTCTCCACGGCACGAGGACCTCGCTGATGAATGATTGGCTAGACCCTACAAATTAACGTTTGGTCCGGACGAGGGCAAATGGCCCCCGTGTACGCCTCATTCGGCCATCGGCGCATAGCCCTGGCTGCGCACGCCCTGGAGCAGTTCGTCGACGTCGTCGGTGGGGACGCCGAGCATCTGCAGCGCCTCGGCGCCGAGGCGCAGGCTGCTCTCGATCGCCTCGGGGTAGGCGTGGGTGGCGCCGGCGCGGATCAGGTTGCCGCAGGCCTCGAGGTCGCGGGCACGGGCGATCACCGGGACGTGCGGATGGGCGGTGCGGATGTGCGAGACGGCGCGCAGCGCCGAGGGGCCGTGGTCGATGGTGAGGATCACCAGCGCGGCGCGCTCGACCTGGGCGGCGGTGAGCAGCTCGATGTCGCCGATGTCGCCGTAGAACACCGGGCGCTGGTCGCGCTCGCCGCGCTCGACGTGTGCGGGGTTGGTGTCGAAGCAGATGAAGGGGATCTGGTTGGCCTCGAGCATGGTGGCGATGGTGTGACCGACCCGGCCATAACCGGCGATCACCACCCGCCCCTGGGGGACGACCCCGGTGGTGGCATAGTCGAAGCTCGTCTGGCTCGTCGTCCGTCGCTCGGCGCGGCGCGCCAGCAGGTCGCCGAGGCGCACCAGCAGTGGGGTGATCAGCATCCCCACCGAGATCACGCTGACCGCCACGGCGAAGGTGGTGTCGTCGATCACCCCCAGTGCCTTGGCCGCACCGAACAGCACGAAGCCGAACTCGCCGCTCTGCGCCAGCATGAAGGCGACCCGGGTGGCCACGCCGCGCGGCAGCCCGAAGGCCAGCGCGATCAGGAACAGCACCAGCAGCTTGATGCCGACGATCACCACCACGTGCTGGGCGAGCAGCAGCGGCTGGGCGGCGATCGCCGGCAGATCGATCGACATCCCCACGGCGACGAAGAACAGGCTCATCAGCAGCCCCTTGAAGGGCTCGATATGGGCCTGGATCTGGAAGCTGAAGCGCGAGGTCGACAGCAGCATGCCCATCAGGAAGGCGCCGAGCGCCATCGACAGCCCGGCCTCGTGCATCGCCCCGGCGGCGAGGAAGACGGCGAGCATCACCACCAGGGCGAAGGCCTCGCGGTTGCCCTGGCGCAGCAGTCGCGCCAGCGCGAAGGGCACCACATAACGCCCGAAGACGACGATCAGCCCGACCATGCCGACGACGATCAGCAGCTGCTCGCCGAAGGGCACCGAGGAGGACAGGGTGCCGCGATCGGAGAGCAGCGGCACGATCGCCAGCAGCGGCACCACCGCCAGGTCCTGCATCAGCAGCACCGCGAAGGCGGTGGTGCCGTGACGGGTGGCGATGTCGCCGCGCTCGTGCAACAGCTGCATCACCAGCGCGGTGGAGGAGAGCGCGAAGGTCAGACCGATCAGCAGGCTGACCTGCCAGGAGGGGGCGTAGAAGACGCTGTAGGCGGCGATCGCCAGCCCACTGAGGAGGATCTGCGCGGTGCCCAGGCCGAACACCTCGCGGCGCAACGACCACAGCCGCTTGGGCTTCATCTCCAGCCCGATGAGAAACAGCAGCAGCACCACGCCCAGCTCGGTGAAGTGACGCACGTCCTCGACGTGTGCGGTGACGTAGGGACCGGGCGAGTGTGGCCCGACCACGATTCCGGCCACCAGCAGGCCGAGGATCGAGCCCAGCCCCAGGTGCTTGAACAGGGTGACGGTGATCGCCGCCACGCTGAGCAGCACGATTGCGGAGATGACGAAGCTGTTCAGTTCCATGGCGGAACTTTATCAAGATCCGCCATGCGAGGGTTAACGCCGTGTGCGTGGCGCCGGGCGTCGACGACTGCCGGTCGTGCCGGCGTGCCGGGACGCCGTTCAGCCCAGCGGGGCCGATCCTGCCAGATGGATCACCCGCACGCTGCCGTCGCTCGGCGGCGCGACCTCGAGATGGGTGTTGAAGTGCGCCGAGAGCGCCTGGCGGTTGCGACGCATCGGTGCCACGTCGCGCTCGGCGAGCACCTGTCCCTGGGCGTCGAGCACCTGGACGCGGATCGCGCCGGGGACGGCGCCGCGGTGCGGGATGCGCTGGGCGAGGGTGCCGTGGACGTGTACGCCGCTGGTCTCGGTCTCGGCCTGGACCAGACCGAAGGCGACCCGCGCCGAGTCGACGGTGTCGACGCGCGGGCGCTCGGCGGCGAGTGGCAGGGTGGAGACGGCGAGCAGGGCGATCGCGAGCAGCCGGGCGGTGTGTGCGTGTTTCATCGGTCTTGACCTCGTTGGAGTGACTGGTGGCGGTCGACGACCGCCGGATCCGTGGCCGTCCTGGCCGGGTTCGGTGATGGCTAGAGGCGCCCGTACTCGAGTACCGGCACCAGCCAGTGATGGATGCCGCTGCCACCGAAGTCGGTGTGCAGCGCCACCAGCACCGCGCGCGCGGTCTCGGGCGGCAGGTGGATCAGGTACATCACCCGCTTGCTGTGCCCGGCGACCTGCTCGGCGAGCGAGAGCGAGTGCTCGGAGGCGCCGTGACCGGCCGCCGGCACGCTGGTGAAGCCCGGCACCTCGGGGCGTTCGAGCAGCCACTCGGCGAGGGCCTCGGCCGCCGCCGGAGGGACGACCAGATAGAGCAGGGTGTGATCGGTCATGCCTCGGACCTCACGTCGGTGGGCGTGCCTGGTGTCGGTGGGGCGCCGAAGCGGCGATAGAGGATCGGCAGCAGGATCAGCGTCAGCGCGGTGGCCGAGACCAGGCCGCCGACCACCACGATCGCCAGCGGGCGCTGGATCTCGGAACCGGGTCCGGTGGCGAACAGCAGCGGCACCAGCCCGAAGGCGGCGATGCTGGCGGTCATCAGCACCGGTCGCAGCCGGCGCTGCGCGCCCTCCACCACCACCTGTCCGAGCGGGTGACCGAGGGTGCGCAACTGGTTGAAGTAGGTGACCATCACCACGCCGTTGAGCACCGCGATGCCGAGCAGGGCGATGAAGCCGACCGAGGCCGGCACCGACAGGTACTCGCCGGTGAGCGCCAGCGCGAACACCCCGCCGATCAGCGCGAAGGGCACGTTGGAGAGCACCAGCAGCGCCTGACGTACCGAGCCGAAGGTGGAGAACAGCACCAGGAAGATCAGCCCCAGCGCCACCGGCACCACCAGCGCCAGGCGCGCGGCGGCGCGTTGCTGGTTCTCGAACTCGCCGCCCCACTCCAGCCAGTAGCCGTCGGGCAGGTCGACGCGCTCGGCGACCGCCGCCCTGGCCTCCTCGACGAAGCCGACCAGGTCGCGGCCGCTGACGTTGGCGATGGCCACCGCGAGCTGGTTGCCGCGCTCGCGCGAGATCGCCACCGGGCCCTCGACGCGCTCGACGCGCACCAGGTTGGTCAGCGGCACGGCCCGCCCGTCGGGCAGGCTGATCTGCAGCGCCGCCAGTCGGGTCGGCGCGGAGCGTGCGCTCTCGGGGCCGCGGATCATCAGTGGCAGCCGCCTGGCATCGCGGTAGATGGTGCCGACGCGCAGCCCCTCGATCTGGGCGCGCAGCAGGCTCGCCAGGGCGTCGGCGTCGATGCCGAGTCGCCCGGCCTCGAGGCGGTCGATCTCCAGGTTGAGGTATTGCGCGCCCTCGTTGCGCGGGGTGTAGACGTCCTCGGCGCCGGGCAGCGATTCGAGTACGCCGACGACGGCCTCGGCGGTGGCGTTGAGGCCGTCCTGATCGGTGCCGAAGATCTTCACCGCCAGGTCGCCGCGCACGCCGGTGAGCATCTCCGAGACGCGCATCTCGATCGGCTGGGTGAAGGCGTAACCGAGCCCGGGGAAGCCGTCGAGCACCGCGCGGATGGCGTCGACCAGGGCATCCTTGGTGGCGAAGCGCCACTCCTCGCGCGGCGCGAGCACCAGGAAGCTGTCGGTCTGGTTGAGCCCCATGGGGTCGAGCCCGAGTTCGTCGGAGCCGGTGCGGGCGACGATCGCCCGCACCTCGGGGACCTGGTCGAGGATGGCGCGCTGCACCCGCTGGTCGATGGCGATCGACTCGTCGAGGGTGATCGAGGGCAGCTTCTCGAGCTGCACGATCAGGTCGCCCTCGTCGAGCGTCGGCATGAACGACTTGCCGACCTGGGTGTAGACCGCCCCGGCGGCGAGCAGCAGCGCCAGCGCCGCGCCCACCACCACCCGGGCGTGACTCAGCGCCCAGTCGAGCAGCGGGCCATAGAGCCGGGCGAGCTGGCGCGGCAGCCAGGGGTCGCGATGGGCGCCGGCGCCGAGCAGGAAGGAGGAGAGCACCGGGATCACCGTCAGCGCCAGCAGCAGCGAGCTGGCGAGCGCGAACACGATGGTCAGCGCCACCGGCACGAACAGCTTGCCCTCGAGCCCCTGCAGGGTGAGCAGCGGCAGGAAGACGATGATGATGATGAGGATGCCCGAGGCGACCGGCACCGAGACCTCGCGCACCGCGCGATAGATCAGGTGCAGTCGCGGCAGCCGGCCGCCGCCGCCGCCGCGGGCGAGCTGGGTGACCACGTTCTCGACCACCACCACCGCGGCGTCGACCAGCATGCCGATGGCGATCGCCAGGCCGCCGAGCGACATCAGGTTGGCCGAGAGCCCGAACTGACGCATCAGGATGAAGGTGCCGAGCGCGGCCAGCGGCAGCACCAGGGCGACGGTGAGCGCCGCGCGCAGATCGCCGAGGAACAACACCAGCAGCACCACGACCAGTATCGTGGCCTCGATCAGCGCCTTGGAGACGGTGTGCACCGCGCGCCCGACGAGCTTGCCGCGATCGTAGAAGACCTCGACCCGCACCCCATCGGGCAACCCCGGGGCGAGTGCGTCGAGCTTGGCCTGGACGCCCTCGATCAGGGTGCGCGCGTTGGCCCCGCGCAGCCCCAGCACCAGTCCCTCGACGGTCTCGCCGGCGCCGTTGCGCGTGACCGCGCCGTAGCGGGTGAGCGCCGAGCGGCGGACCTCGGCGACATCGGCCATCCGCACCGGCTCGCGGGCGTCGGCGACCACCACCACGGCGGCGAGGTCGGCGAGGGTCTGGATCGCGCCCTCGCTGCGCACCAGCAACGTCTCCTCGCCCTCGTCGAGCCGTCCGGCGCCGTCGTTGCGGTTGTTGCGTTCGAGCGCCGCGCGCAGGTCGGCGAGCTGGATGCCGCGGGCGGCCATGCGGGCGTTGTCGGGGACCACCTCGAAGGTGGTGACATAGCCGCCGAGGGCGTTGACCTCGGCCACCCCGGGCACCGAGCGCAGCGCCGGGCGGATGGTCCAGTCGAGCAGATCGCGGCGTTCGGCGAGCGACAGGTCGCCGCCCTCGATGCTGAACATGAACATCTCGCCCAGCGGCGTGGTCATCGGCGCGATGCCGCCGGAGAGCCCGCTGGGCAGGTCGTCCCAGACGCCGTTGAGGCGCTCGGCGACCTGCTGGCGTGCCCAGTAGATGTCGGTGCCCTCGGCGAAGTCGATGGTGATGTCGGTGAGGCCGTACTTGGCCACCGAGCGCAGCATGGTCTGGTCGGGGATGCCGAGCAGCTCCACCTCGATGCGGCTGGTGATGCGCTCGGCGACCTCCTCGGGGGTCATTCCCGGGGCCTTGACGATGATCTTGACCTGGGTGGTCGAGACGTCGGGGAAGGCATCGATCGGGGTCTGCTGGATGGCCTGCCAGCCGCCGCCGATCAGCGCCAGCATCGCCAGCAGCATCAGCAACCGCTGGGTGAGCGCGAATTGGATCAGGCGCGCGAGCATCACTCGCCTCCCTGCCAGGCGGCCTTGATCGCGATCACGCCGGTCACCGCGACGCGGTCGTCGGCGCCGAGCGCGCCGCCGACCACCACCTGGTCGTCGGTCGCGCCGAGCAGCTCGACCGGCTGCGGCGCAAAGCCGCCGTCGCGGGCGACGAACACCAGGGTGGTGTCACCGTCGCGCACCAGTGCCGCGGCCGGCAGTCGCCAGCCGGCGCCGGTGGCGCGGGCGAGCTGGACCTCGATGAACTGTCCCGGGCGCAGCTCGGTGCCGGGGTCGTTGATCGCGGCGCGGACCAGCACGCCCTGGTCGAGTGCGTGGACCTGACGGCCGACGGTGGTGATCACCGCCTCGCGCGCCAGCGCCGGCAGGTGCACGCGACTGCCGGGGGCGAGGCCGTCGAGTTCGTCGAGCGGCACGTGGATCTCCAGCCACAAGGGATCGAGCTGGCCGATGCGATAGAGCGGGGCGGCCTGGGCCACCGATTCGCCGGTGTCGACCAGCTGCTCGAGCACCACCCCGGAGATCGGCGCGCGCACGCTGAGGGTGCTGGTGAGGGTGTGGTTGCGGTCGAGCTCGGCGAGCTCGGTCTCGGCAAAGCCGGCGAGCCGCAGTAGCTGACGCTGTTGCTCGACCTGGGTGGCGAGTTCGCGCTGGGTGGCCTCGCGTTCGCGCAGCCGCCGCTCGGCGATCACCCCCTCGCGATGGAGCTGACGGTCGCGGGCGAGTTCGCCCTCGGCCAGCTCCAGACGGATCAGCGCCTCGAGATACTGACGCTGGATATCGACCAGCGCGGGGCTACGCAGCTCGGCGAGCAGGTCGCCGGCGGCGACCCGGTCGCCCTCGGCCACGGCCAGGCGTTCGAGCACGCCGTCCTGGCGCGCGGCGACCACCCGCAGTTGTGGGTTGGGGACGCGGACCTCGGCCGGATAACGGCGCCCGAGGCTGTGCTCGACCGCCTCGGGGGCGACCAGCTCGATCCCGAAGGCGGCCTGCGCCGCCGCGTCGAGGGCGATCGGCGCGGCGGCCTGGACCAGCACCGGGAGCAGCAACAGGGGCGCCAGGGCGTGGCGGGAGAAGCGATTCATTGGGGGATGACTCCGAGTGCCTGATTGAGTCGGGCCTGGGCGCGCCCCAGCTCCAGCCGGCGCAGTGCCAGATCGAGGCTGGCGACGCGGGCGCTGGCCTGGGTGCGCAGCAGATCGGTGAGGTCGCGCTCGCCGAGGTCGAAGGCGCGTCGTCCCAGCTGCAGCGCTTGCTGGGCGAGGGCGTGGCGCCGTTCGGCGACGGTGAGCGCGGTGGCCGCGCCCTCGCGGGCGAGCTGGGCGGCGATCAGGGTGCGCTCGGCGGCGAGTCGGGCACGCTGCAGGTCGGTGGCGCGCTCGGTATAGCCGCGCTCGGCGCGGGCCAGCGCCGGGGCCGACTGGCTGGCGAGTCCGAAGGGCAGACTGATCTCGAGCTGCAGCGAGTCGGCGGTGTCGGCGCCGCGGACCTCGCGGGCGCGCTTGCCGCCGACGCTGAGCACCGGGTTGCCGCGCCGCTCGCGCTGGGCCTGTTCGCGCTCGGCGCGGGCCAGCGCCAGGGCGCTGTCGGCGTCCTCGAGCAGCGGGTGGTCGGTGGGCAGTGCGTCGGTGCTGGCGGGCGTCTCGCGCAGCGGTTCGGGCAGCGTCTGCAGGCCGGTGAGTTGGCGATAGTCGGCGAGTGCGCGATCGTGTTCGAGCTGCGCGTCGCGCAGCTCGGCCTCGCGCTCGAGCGTCTGCTGGCGGGCGACCAGCAGGTCGACCCGCGCCAGCTCGCCGGCACCGACCCGCTTG
>NZ_RHFJ01000063.1:0-17325 GCF_003718675.1 Marichromatium sp. AB32 | reverse complement strand
CCAAGATGGTCGCCCTCGGCGCCGCCATGCGGAAACTCGCCCACATCTGCTTCGGTGTGTTCAAGAACCGTCGTCCCTACCAGCCCGATTACGCTTCCGCGGCTTGACGGGAAAGACGGTATCTTAGCGGTTCAAAATCTGGCTGGAGGCTGGAGGCTGGAGGCTGGAGGCTGGAGGCTGGAGGCTGGAGGCTGGATGCTTTCTCCCTCCCGCCCGCGGCCCGATCAGGCCGCGCTGGCGATGCGCGAGTGCATCAGACTGTCGTGGTCGGGCTCGCCGGGGAGGCGGGTGGGTTCCTGGCCGGACTGGACGTGGGTCGCAAGCAGGTCGATCGCGCGCTCGAAGTGTGCGACCACCTCGGGGTCGAACTGGTCGCCGGCATGGCGGGCGATCTCCTCGGCGGCGGTCTCGACGGGCATGCCGCGGCGATAGGGGCGGTCCGAGGTCATGGCGTCGAAGGCGTCGGCGACGGCGATGATGCGTGATTCGAGCGGGATCTGCCTGCCGTGCAGCCGGTTGGGGTAGCCGAGTCCATCGATGCGTTCGTGATGGTGGAGGACGATGCGGGCGACCTCGCGGAAGGTCGGCAGGCGCTGGAGGATGTCGAAGCCGATGCGCGGGTGGAGCTGGATCTGCAGCTTCTCGACCTCGGTGAGTCGACCGGGCTTGTTGAGGATGCCGTCGGGCACGCCGACCTTGCCGATGTCGTGCAGGTGAGCGGCGATGTGCAGCCGCTGATGGGTTCGGGCGGGCAGCGACATCTGCTCGGAGAGCAGCTCGGAGAACAGTGCCACCCGGAAGGAGTGCTCGGAGGTATAGGGATCGCGAGCATTGAGGGTGCTGATCACGACATCGATGACGTCATGGATGCGGACGAGTTCGGGGATCATCTGGGTCCTGGTGTGCAGGGACTGCGGGCGCGGCGGGGCCTGAGGCCCCGCCCCGGGGTCAGGCTGCCGAGCGCGTGGTGGCCGGTGGCGGCTCGACCAGATCGGCGATGGCGCGGGCGAAGGCGTCGACGCTGGAGCGTTCGAGCAGCACGCAGGGCTTGGCGGTGCGCTTGCAGAAGCGCTTGGTGCGCAGATAGGCGTCGTGGCTGCAGTTGTCGGCGGGACAGATCACCGCATCGGCCTTGGCGAGCAGCGATTCGAGCCGCTGGCGGTTGTCCTCCAGCCCGCCGTCATGGCGCAGCAGCTCGCCGTTGCAGCGTGCCACCAGGTTGCGATAGCGGCTGGCCAGCGAGCCGCGACCGCCGACACAGAGGATGCGCCGCCCGGCGAGGTCGGGTACCGAGTCGTCGGCGGCGGCGCAGCCACCGCAGCAGTCCTCCGGCTCGATCTGCGCGAAGCGCTGTTCGAGTCGTCGCAGCGCGTCCTCGCGCTGTGCCAGGCGCTCGGCGAGTTCGGTGCGGTGCTCGCGTTCGCGCTTGAGCTGTGCCTCCAGGGTCGCGACCCGGGCGCTGGCCTGGTCGGCGCGACGCCGCTCCTCGTCGAGGCTGGCCGAGCGCTCCTGGTCGCGCAGCGCGGCGAGTTCGCCCTCGGCGCGTTCGAGGGCGCGCTCGAGCCCCTGGTGCTGCTCGACCGTCTGTTCCAGTTGCTCGATGCGGGCCTCGCGCTCGGCGAGGCTGCGGTTGAGCCGGCGCTCGCGCTCGGCGGCGTTGCGCTGGGCGCGGTCGAGCTGGGCGCGGGTCTCGCGCAGCGCGCGCAGATCGGCGCCGAGCCCGGCACCGATCTGGTGCGAGAGCATGTGCACGTCCTCGTAGGCGCGCACGCAGAGCATGGCGTCGGCATGGGGGTGGGTCATCAGCGCCCAGAAGGCCCCGGGGATCTCACCCTCGGCGCGTGCCTGATCCCAGAGCGCGGCGACCTGTTCGCTGTCCTTGGCGCGGGCGAAGCGCTTGATCATCCGCGCGTGCTTGCGTTCGAGCGCCTTGTGGGTGGCCTGGGAGAGCGGCCCGCGTTGTTCGGCGGCGGCGACACAGCGCACATGGATGTCGAAGTCGCTGGCGCGCGCGTGCTGGCGCACCCCGCTCTTGCGCGCGATCTCGCGCAGCTCGTCGACGTGCAGACAGGTACCGATCACCGGACAGTGGAACTTGTGCGCGAGCTCCCACAGCTTGCGGCGCCGGCTTGATGGGCGCTGCCCCGGCTGCGGTGCTTCGAGTGGCGGCGCGATGACATTGGAGGACACGATGGACGGTCGGGACTCACACATGCCGGACTCCTTCGGCGTGGGTTGGCTCTGGGATGGAGTCAATAATAATTCTCATTAGCGAGAAAGCAAGGGGTTTCAGCTGACAGCGACCAGCCATCAGCCACCAGTTGCCAGCCATCAGATGCCGGAGAGGATGAACCGCAAAGAACGCGAAAGGGAACATGCGAGCGGCTTCCAGGCGTCGTCTGGCGACTGGGCGTCCCCGCATCGTCCTCCCTTCCCTGGGAACGACAGGCAGCCGTAAAGCCTCTCGTGCCCTGCGCCAGTCGTTGAGGTCAACGCTCACTGGTGGCTGGTCGCTGTCCCCTCCTTCCTCCTAGGGGGCGTCCTCCGCATTGTCCTCCCTTTCCTGGGAACGACAGACAGCAGTAAAGCCTCTCGTGCCCTGCGCCAGTCGTTGAGGTCAACGCTCACTGATGGCTGGTCGCTGGTGGCTGGCAACTGGTGGCTGTCCCCTCCTTGTTAACAGGCAGCCTCCGGTTTGCGGTCAACCTTGGCGATACGAGACGAGCCTGCTCCTCTCGCTGGCGGCTGACAGCAGAAAGCCTGTCTTCTCTTCGCGTTCTTCGCGGCTTTGCGGTTCACCCTCTCTGTCGACTGGCGACTGGAAGCTGGCCGCTACCCATTGCCATTGATATCTCGCATTTGAGAATCGTTATCGTTCCATTAACTTGGTCGGTCCTTTTCCAGATGCCCCTCCAAAGGAGGCCCGATCATGTCCCTCTCCCGTCCTCGGACGCTTGCGCTGTTGTGCGCGTTCGCTATCGCCCCGGCCCTGGCGCAGGAGGCGCCCCGGACGCAGGCAGACGACCATCACGGCACCATGCACGAGGTCGAGCTGCTGTCGCTGCCCCATACCCGGCTCCCGGTGGCGATCCTGGAGCTGCCCACTGAGCAGCGCGAGCGCATCCAGCGTGCGTTGTTGCAGGTCTATCCTGCGCGCATCATGCCTCGGATCGAGCAGGCCCAGTCGCTCGAACGACGGTTGCGCGCGGCGGTGCTCGAGCGTGGCGCGACGGTCGCGGAGCTGGCCCCCGAGCTCGACGAGCTGGCCCGGCTCGAGCGTGAGATCACCGAGCTGCGCATCGAGGCCCTGGGACGGCTGCGTGAGCTGACCAGCGCCGAGCAGTTCACCCGCCTGACCACGCCGGTAGCGGCGGAGGTCGCGCGATGAGCGATCCTCGTGTCCGTGGATCCCTGATGCTGGGGTTGGTCTGTGGCGCCGGGTTCGTCCCGGCGCTGGCCGATCCGGTCGTCGAGCTGGGGGCGATCAGTGTCACCGCCACCCGCTCTCAGACCTCGCTCGACCGGGTGCCGGCAGCGGTGCAGGTACTCGATCGCGACACCATCGAGCGGCACGACGCCAGTCGGCTCGGCGATGTGCTGCCGCTGGCCCAGGGTGTCCACCTGCAGCGCAGGGGGACCAACAAGACGGTCTCGATTCGCGGCTTCTCCAACGAGCAGACACTGATCCTGATCGACGGTCGACGGGTGGCCGCTGAGCCCTCGCAGCGCTACGAGCTCAGTCGTATCCCCTTGGCCGACGTCGAGCGCGTCGAGATCGTGCGCGGTCCGGGCAGCACCCTCTACGGCGCCGATGCGCTCGGCGGGGTGATCAACGTCATCACCCGCGACCCCACCGCGCCCCGGCTCGACTGGCGCGCCCGCTGCACCGGTTATGAACTCGACGACGGCTCGCGCTGCGAGGGCGATGTCTATGGCGTGATCACGCCGCTGCCCGGGCTCGGGGTGTCGCTCTCCGGGACGACGATCGATCAGGGCGAGGTCGCACTCGACGACGGCGAGACCCAGATCGAGCGCGAGCGCTTCAACCGCTTCGCGCTCGGCCTCGACTGGCGTCTCGCCCCGGACTGGCGGTTGGTGGCCGATCTCGCCCATCTGCAGAGCGACAGCGCCTACAGCACCTTGGCCGGCAAGGGCGGGCTGCAGCGCACCGACGAGGACGATACCCGCACCGACCTCGCGCTTGCGCTCGAGTACGACGACGGCGAGCGCGACGGGCGGCTGCGCGTCTATCGCTCCGAACTCGACAAGGATCGCGAGCTCAGTGATGAGTCCAGCGGTCGGCTGATCGACTTCGACGAGGTCGAGATGGTGCGCACGGTGGTCGAGGGGCAGTTCGGCTGGCGTCCCTGGGACGACCACCATCTCACCCTCGGCGCCGAGTACCGCCAGGAGGCCTTCGAGGGCAACACCATCGACAGCGGCGAGGGGGTCTACGAGGTCGAGCGTGACGGCATCCTCACCCTCGGCTCGGAGTCGACCATCGATTACTCGGCCTTCTATCTGCAGGACCAGTGGCAGGTCTCGTCGCGCCTGGAGCTGGTGCTCGGCGGTCGCTACGACGCCTCCGACCAGTTCGACGACCGCGCCACCGGCAGCCTCGGCGCCGTCTACAGGCTGTTCGACGGTGGCGATCGCGGGCTGCGGCTGCGCGCCCAGCTCGGCCAGGGCTATCGGGTGCCGACGGTGCGCGATCTCTATGTCGATGTCACCAAGCCGAAGTTCACCCGGCTCGGCAATCCCGACCTGGAGCCCGAGCAGTCGACCAGCCTGGACCTCGGGATCGAGGGACACTGGGGCGCCTGGCAGGCGAGCCTGGGGGTCTTTCGCAACTGGGTCGACGACCTGATCGATGTGCGCACCATCGATCGGCGCGCCGACGGCAAGCCGATCTATCAGTACGCCAACATCGGCACGGCGCTGCTGCAGGGCGTCGAGACCGCGCTCGACTGGCGCCCGAGCGCCGATCTCGGGGTCGGGCTGCAGTACAGCTATCTCGATGCCAACGACACCGAGGCCGATACCCGCCTCCAGGACCGGCCGCGCCATCGTCTGGTCGCCACCCTCGACTACGACTATCGCCCCTGGGATCTGGGGGTGAGCCTGGTCGGCGACTACAGCCTCGGGGTGCTCGACTCGGTCTCCGGGCGCGAGAAGGGCACCGGGGTGTGGAACCTCGACCTGTCGCGTCCGCTGGTCGCCGGGCTCGACCTGCGCCTCGGCGTCGACAACCTGTTCGACGTGCGCGACGACGACCTGCTGTTGGTCGGGCGCGCCGTCTATCTCGGGGTCGAGGGGCGGTTCTGAGCCGCCGCCGCGCGTCCTGTGGTGCTCAGCGCTCCGGCTGCGTCGGCCCGTGCGGGCCGACGCAGCTCGAGTCGACCGCGCGGCGCGACGCATCGCCGGTAGCGTGCCCCGGTGGATGGCTGCGACATGATTAGGTGAGTTCTGCTCTCGGGTATTGCGGTCATCGGTCCAATGGGCAATAATGATAACCGTTATCATCTAATTGTGAAGTCCGGCCATCCGCGCTGTCGCGCGTGCACCGGGCCTCGGGAGGTCTTCGCATGCGTCTTCACCTGTCACTCCTGCCGCCGATCGCCGTCATCGCCGCGCTGCTCTGCCTGATGCTGCTGCCCGAACACGGTGCCACCGGGGCGATGGCGCCGGGCGCCGAGGTCGTCGCGCAGGTGCGCCGATGAGCGCGGCGACGATGCTCGCCGACCCGGGTGACGCGGAGGCTGCGCCGGTGGCCTCCCGTCAGCTCGCCAACCTGGTCGGCGGCTGCTGGCGCATCGCCTGGTCGGGGGCCGCGTTCAGGGTCGGGCCGGTGCGGGTGGCGCGCTCCTCCGGGCTGGATGTGACCGCGGCGATCGCCGCCGCCGGGGTCGCCGCCCAGGTCTGGCAGGTCCGCGGCAGCGCCGCACGCGCGGCGCGGCTCGACCAGGTCGGGGGGCTGATCGATCGACGGCGCTTCGAGCAGGGCATCGCTGGCTGTCGCTCGGACTGTGAGCAGGCCGCCGCGGTCTGGTGCGAACCGAGTCGGCTGGTGCGTGCGGCCTGGCGCCAGGCGCTGGAATCCGATCTGCGCGGCGAGCCGCGCGGCGGGGTGGCGATCGACGCCCGTGGCGTGCGCTGGCTGGCGGTGTCGGTGAGCGCCGACCCGTTGCCCGAGCTGGCGCGTGCGCTGCGCATCCTGCAGCGCGGCGAGACCCTGGTGGTGGCGCTGCTGTTCGACGACCGTCGCCCCCAGGGGGTCGCGGTCGCCGCGCTCTGGTGCGCGTTGGCGCGCTGTCTGCCGCCCGGGGTGTTGAACGTGCTCTGTGGTCTGGGGCTGGAGCTGGGGGTGGCGCTGGTCGAGGCCGATCGGCGCGCCCGCTGCCCGGTGGCCCGTCAGCGTGCGCCGTTGGCGCGGCGTCCGGGGGCCGCGCCGCCGGCGCTGGCGGCGCTGTCCTGACGCCCTCGCCGGGCGCGCTCAGTGCGCGCGCAGCAACCGCGAGGAGTTGGCGAGGATGCCGAGGGTGTGGGTGACGTGGATCAGCCCGCCCATCGCCGGGCTGAGGACGCCGGCGGCACCGAGCGCGATGCCGGCGACGTCGGTGCCGACGGCGAGATAGTAGTTCTGGTCGGCGACGCGCAGGGTCTGGCGGCTGAGCGTGCGCAGCTCGGCGAGGTTGCCCATGGCGCTGTCGGCCAGGGCGATGTCGGCGACCTCGATGGCCACCTCCGAGCCGCCGCTGCCCATGGCGATGCCGATGTCGGCCTCGGCCAGCGCCAGGGCGTCGTTGACCCCGTCGCCGACCATCACCACGGCGCCGTGCTCGGCGCGCAGCGCGCGCACCACCTCGGCCTTGTCCTCGGGCAGGCGTCCGCCATGACAGCTGTCGAGTCCCAGCTCCTCGGCCAGGGCGGCGGCCACCCGCGGCTCGTCGCCGGAGATCAGCGCGATATGGCTGACGCCGTCGGCACGCAGTCGCGCCAGGGTCTCGTGGACCTCGGCGCGGAGTTGGTGACGGATGCCGATCACCCCCAGCGCCTTGCCGTCGAGGGCGACATAGACCGCGGTCAGGCCGGAGTCGATGAGCTGTTCGGCGGCGGCCTTGTAGCGGCGCAGCGAGACCTTGCCCGAGGCCATCATCCGCGCGTTGCCGACCAGCACCCGATGCTCGCCGATGCGGGCCTCCAGTCCGTGACCGAGCAGATGCTCGCTGATGCCGCAGGTGTCGGGCTCGATCCCCAGGGTCTCGGCGTGGCGGACGATGGCGTGGGCGAGCGCATGGGTGTTGTGGTGTTCGGCCGAGGCCGCCCAGTAGAGCAGGGCGTCCTCGTCGTCGCCGATCACGGTGGCGACCTCCGGGGTCTCGGTGGTGAGGGTGCCGGTCTTGTCGAAGCAGAGACAGGGCGCGGTGCCGACGCGCTCGAGATGGACGCCGCCCTTGATCAGCATCTGTCGCCGGGTGGCGCTGTGCAGCGCCGCGCTCACCGCGGTGGCGGCGGCGAGTACGGTCGAGCAGGGGCAGGACATCACCAGCATCACGGTGAGGGCGCGCTCGACGCTGCGGGTGAGTACCAGGGTGGCGAGGGTCGACAGGGTGCCGAGGCGCAGCAGCCGCGCGGCCAGCTCGTCGGCGCGCTGCTGCACCGGCGCCTTCTGATCGAGCGAGGCGTCGACCAGCGCGGCCATCCGCGCCAGATAGGTCGCCTCGCCGACACGTTCGGCGCGGATGCGGATGACGCCGCGCTCGATATAGCCGCCGGCGAAGACCGCGTCGCCGACCTGTTTGAACACCGGCTCCGAGCGCCCGCTGATGCTCGCCTCGTTGAGCTCGGCCTCGCCGTGCTCGATGACCCCGTCGATCGGGATCTTCTCGCCGGTGCGTACCACCACCCGGTCGCCCTCGCGTAGCTCGGCGACCGCGACCTGCAGCTCCTGACCGTCGACCCACACCCAGGCGTCCTTGACCGAGAGCGCGAGCATGCTGCGGATGGCGCGGCGCGAGCGGTTGGCGACGAAGCCCTCGAGCAGCTCGCCGCCGCGCAGCACCAGGATGATCTCGAAGGCGGTGAGCGCCTCGCCCATGAGGATGCCGAGCACCAGCGAGAAGGCGAGGAACTGATGGAGGCTGAAGCGGCGCTCGACGAAGGTCTCGTGCCAGGCGTCGCGCAGCAGCGGGATGGCCCCGGCCAGGGCGATCAGCCCGGTGGGGCTGAGCGGGTTCTGGGCGACCGGGCGCTTGAGCAGGTGCTCGCGGATCAGCACGTAGCCGAGATAGCCGGCGAGCAGCACCAGCGAGAGGATCCGTCCCAGCGTCGGCGTCTGGTCTTGCGCGCCGCGTTGGCAGCTGCGACAGCGGCCGTCCGCGGGGTCGCAGGTCAGCCGGGTGGGGTCGATGGGGCGGGCGATGATCGCCTCGAGATGGGCGCGGATGGTCTCGGGGTCGAGCCGCGAGTGGCCGTAGCGCACCACCAGCGAGGCGCAGCCGGGGTTGCAGGTGGCCTGCTCGACGCCGGGCACCGCGCCCAGCTCGTGCTCGATCCAGTCGGCGAGCGGGCGGTTGCGGGCCAGCGCGGGGATGCGTAGCCGGATGCGTCCCGGGATCTGGTGACGGATCTGGATCATCGGCAACGACTCCCGCACCGGCCGTGGTGCATGACTGAGGGTTCTTGTGAATGAGAATGGTTGCGCTTATCGCTGTGTAGTGCATTGCGATCGCGCAAGCGGCTCCTCACTGCCGTCTCAGGCGGCGCTCAGTGCGGGACGGATCTGCTCGATCCAGCGCGCCAGTCGGGCCTCGGTCAACCCCGGCTGGTTGTCCTCGTCGAGCACCAGCCCACAGAACTGGCCGTCGCCGAGATCGGCCTTGGAGGCCTCGTAGTCGTAACCCTCGGTCGGCCAGTAACCGATCAGCCGGGCGCCGCGCGCCGCGAGTTCGGCGTGGAACATCCCCAGGGCGTCGACGAAGACATCCGGGTAGCCCAGCTGGTCGCCGAGGCCGAAGAGCGCCACCGGGCGGTCGTTGAAGTCGACCGCGTCGAGCTGGTCGAGAAAGCGTTCGAGCGCATAGGGGTAGTCGCCGTAGCCGACCGTGGGGGTGCCGAAGATCAGCGCGCGATGGCTGTCGATCAGTGCCGCGTCGCTCTCGTCGAACGGGTGCAGCGCCAGGGTGTCGGGAGAGAAGTGATGGTGCTGGATGCGCTGGGCGATGGTCTCGGTGGTGCCGGTGTCGGTGGCGAAGAAGAGTCCGATCTGCTGCATTGCAAGGGTCTCCATGACTGGGCGGTTGGTGTGCCGGTGGCGGTCGTGACGGCCACCGGCAGCGGGTCACAGCCCGAGGACCCAGGTCACCAGGGTGTCGATGTCGGCGTCGCTGACGTGCGCGTTCGGTGGCATCGGCATGTCGCCCCAGACGCCCACGCCCCCCTGCTTGACCTTGGCGACCAGCTTGGCCTTGGCATCCGCCTGACCGCGATACTTGGCGGCGATGTCGCGGTAGGCCGGGCCGATGATCTTGCTGTCGACCTGATGGCAGACCAGGCAGCCGCTCTGCTGGGCCAGCTCCGGGCTGGCGTTGGCGAAGGGGGCGGCGAGCAGGAGCGAGAGGGCAAGACCGTGACGGAGGGATGGGGTCAGACTGCGCATGGTTGGATCCTTCGGGGAAGGGGTCGATGGGGTGGGCCCGGTCGTGCCGGCCTGTCCGTGGAGGTGGTCGGACTGGTCGGTGCCGGGCCCTGTTGCTCGGGGCGAGCATAGGTCGATCGTCTTTTTAATGCAAATGCTAAGTGTTCGCATTAGCTTTTGCGTCGGGCCTGATCGCGATCGCGCTCAACGCAGCGCGAAGTCGATGGGCACCTGGATCGTGAGCCGATCGCGCGCGATCTCCGCCGGTGGGCGTGGCATCGGGTTGGCGCGCTGGAGCATCGCCTTGACCTCGGCGTCGAGCAACGGGTGGCCGGAGCTGGAGACGATGCGGTGCGCGACCAGCCGTCCCTGACGGTCGATGGTGAAGGAGATCTCGACTCGCCCCTGCTGGCGCAGCCGTCGGGCCTGGCGCGGATAGCGTTTGTGACGATCGAGCCAGTGAGCGAGCTTGCCGTAGTAGTTGCCGCTGCGCACCGTGCCCGAGCCGCCGCCTCCTCCGCCGCTGCCCTGGCTGCTGCCCTTGGCGCTGCCCTGGCCGGAGCCGGTGCCGCCGGGGGCGCGATGCACCGGCTGCTCGGTGCGTGGTGGTTGCGACCTCGCTTGGGGCTTGGGTTGCGGCTTGGGCGTGGGCTTGACCGGTTTCGGCTTGGGCTTGGGCGGCTCGGGTTCGAGTTCGCGCACCGGCACCAGCTCGGCTTGGGCGACCGGGGTCAACGGGGTCAGGGCCGGTGTGGCCGCCGGGATCGGTGCCGGCGCGGCCAGTGGCGCGGCGCTCGCCGGCTCGGCGGCGGGGCCGGGGAGCCCGCCGAGTGCGATCTCGTAGGGGATGACCGCCACGGGTTCGGGCTGGCTCGGGCGGGTCAGCGCCATCAGCAGCGACCCGTGCAGCAGCAGCGCCAGCGCCGCCGCCGCCAGCCAGTGTCGGGATCGGATCTCCATCAGCTCGCTTGCGTCGCCAGTAGGGTGATGTGTTCGATGCCGAGCTCGCGCAGCAGCGTCAGGGTCTCCTGGAGCTGGCGGGAGCTGAGTCGGGCATCGGCCTTGATGCGCAGCTCGCCGCTGGGCACGGCCTGGTGCCAGGCGGCGAGCCGTTGCTGCAGCGCGGCGGCGGCGAGCGCCGTGCCGTCGAGCGCGAGTGCGCCGTCGGCGGCGATCAGCAGGGTGCGCTGCTCGGGCTGGGGCGCCAGCGCCTCCGGGGCCTCGGTCGAGTGCGGCGGCTCGATCTCGATCGGGTCGCTGGGGGCGATGCGCCCGGCGAGCATGAAGAAGATCAGCATCAGGAAGATGACGTTGATCAGCGGGATCAGCTGATCGTCGCCGCTGGGTCGCTGATGGCGATGAGCGAACTTCATTGCAGTCGCACCTCCGGGGCGCCGGCCGCGACCAGACGGTCGATGGTGGAGACGATGGTCTGCAGTTCGACCTCGGGGTCGGACTGGATCACCACGATCAGTTCGGGATCGCGGTCGAGCGCCTCGACGACACGCCGTTCGAGTTGTGGCGGGGTGAGCGGTTCGCCGCCGAGATCGAGCCGGGCGTCGGCATGCAGTCGCACCAGCATCGCCGCGCGCGCCGCGCTCGGTGCCGTCGCGCCGACCTTGGCGCCGCGCGCGTCGAGCGCGAGCGCGCGCCACTGATCGAAGTGCGAGGCGAGCATGAAGAACAGCAGCAGGATGAACACCACGTCGATCAGCGGGGTCAGCGAAATCGGGTTGCGCCGAACGCGCCGGGCGAGGTCAAGACGCATACTCGACCCTGGGCGTGATCAGCGCCGCTGCTCCGGTCTCGGGGGCAGGGTCGACGGGCGCGCGTGCCGCTGTCTGCTCGGGGATCGCGGCCTCGTCCTCGGCACCGGCGAGATCGCGGGTGAACACCCGGGTGACGGCATCCTCCATGCGATGACCGCAGCGCTCGACACGACGCTCCAGCCAGCTGTGCGCGATCACCACCGGAATCGCCAGGGTGAGGCCGGCGGCGGTGGTCAGCAGCGCCTGCCAGATGCCGCCGGAGAGGATCGAGGGGTCGACCTGAGCGCCGGCCTGCTCGAGCTGACGGAAGGCCTCGATCATGCCGAGCACGGTGCCGAGCAGGCCGAGCAGCGGGCTGAGCGCGGCGATGATCTCCAGCGCGCGCAGATGGCTGCGCAGCTGCTCGAGCTGGAGGCTGGCGACGCGGGCGATCTCCTCGCGCAGCAGCGTCAGGTCGAGCTTGGGATGTCGCAGCCCGACCAGCGCCAGATGGACCACCCGCGAGACCGGCTGCGGGCGCTCCTCGAGCTTGCGCAGCGCGCCGTGGACGTCGCGTTGGTGCCACAGCAGCAGCGCCTCGTCGACCGGGGCGCGGGCGTCGATGCGCAGCCGCGCGAACTGCCACAGCTTGACCAGGATGATGGCTGCGGCCACCACCGAGAGCACGGCGAGACTCGCCAGCACCGGACCGCCGACCTCGGTGAACACACTCAGCCGCTCCTGCGCCACTCCGATCAGCCCCGCCCAGGGCGAGGGGTCGACGAGGGCGGTGGGGTCGACGGCGGTCGCGGCGTCGGCGGCGGCCGTGGGCTCGATGTCCGGGGCGGGCGTCGTGGCGGCGCTCTCCAGGGATGCGTCCGGGGCCTCGGTGATCGGGGTCGGCTGCTCGGTGGCGGTGGTCGCGGGTGGGGTCATGGTATCCAGTCCTGCGCGCGTGGCGCTCACTTGAAGAGTTTCGTGGAGAGGCGCGAGCTGGGCTCGATGCGCTGGAGACAGTCGGTGAGCGTGCCCTCGGCGCTGGAGCAGGCACCGATGCCGTTGACGAGGATGCGTCCGATCTGCTCGCAGCGGGTGTCGGCCACCTCGAACAGCTTGACGCTGGTCTTGCCGGCGGCGAGGGGCGCGGCCTCGAGGGCGAGTCGCTGCTGGATCAGGCCCTGGTCGTCGAACAGCACCAGTTCGAGCTGCAGACTGGTGAGATCGACGGCGGTGCGGTTGCCGAAGACCAGGTAGGTGACGCAGGCGTCGGCGCGTTGCTCGAGCTTGTTGAGCTCGACCTCGAGACCGCCCTCCGGTGGCGTGGCGGCCTGGGCTGGGGCACAAAAAAGGGTAGTGACGAGCGCGAGCGCGCTCGGGATCCGGGAGCTCTGGGTCATGGTGTGGACTCGGGGTTAGCAATCCTTGCAATCAAGATGCGTTCTCATTATCACTATAAACCAGCCCGTTGGTAGGGGCAACGCACGGGCTTGCGGTGCCTTGGGGGACGTAGCAAGATGAGATGCAATCAGCGCACGCGGCCGAGGGAACTGCCGGTATGGATTGGAGGATCAGCGCGATCGCCGAGGAGGCGGTCGATGCACGAGGGATCGACGGGCAGCATCGCGTGCGCCCACGTCCGGCATCGCTTCGATGCGCCCCCTGTTGTGTGCTTCCACCGCCGGCATTGCGCCGGGCGATCTGTCGAGCCGTATCCGCTGGCGGCCCTCGCGGCAGGTCCGCCGCGGTGGCGCGAGGGGCGGGGGGATCAGCGTCGGCGCACGGCGCGACCCGTCCACCACCAGTAGAGCGCGGCGAGCAGCCCGATCCAGGCCGCCGCGAGCCAGCCGATGGTGCCGTCGTAGTCGCCGGCGAGGAAGGCCAGGGACGCGCCCGGGTCGCCGTCGGTGAGCTGGCGCGTGACCTGGATCACCAGCACCCAGCCGGCATGCAGCCCGATGCACCAGCCGATGTGACCGCTGCGCTCGCGCACCAGGGCGAGGAACACCCCGACCATGAACAGCGCCACCATGGAGTCGAGGTGGTGCCACTGGAACAGGTCGATGAAGACGTGGCTGAACATGTACCACAGCCCGGCGGCATCGAGCGCCATCCCCGGCGGCAGTTCACCGGGCTTCATGAAGTGCAGCACCGCGTAGAGTCCGGCGCTCCACAGCACCGCCGAGCGCACCCCGCTGTCGCGACGGATGGCGGCGTAGAGCGCGCCGCGGAAGAAGGCCTCCTCCAGCAGCCCGATCAGCAGACCGCCGATCAGCGCCTGCAGCGCCCGCGAGGCGAGCGCCGCCCAGCCCGGTGGGGTCGGGTCGGGGATGCGGATGCCGAGTCCGAGCAGTGCCAGCGCCAGCGCCAGCAGGATGGCGACGCCGAGCACCCAGCCCTGCCAGACGGTACGGTGCAACCGTGCCGCCGGGTGGTCGAGGCCGAGCGCCGCGCGCGTGTTCAGCCGCAGCGCGATCAGCAGCGGCCACAGCCCGAGCAGGATGAACACCTGCGCCAGCCGGCCCATCACCCGCTGGGTCTCGTAGTCGATCCAGCCGGTCTGCATCAGCGGGCCGGTGAGCAGCGCGGCGAGCGCGAGACAGACGAAGAGATAGAGGAAGAACAACGAGGTGGCACGCATGGTAGGCTTCGGTGGCTGAGGCGTCGGGCCATTGTCGGCAAAACCCGGTGCCTCCGCAAAGTCGTGCCGACCTCCCGAACGGATCCAACAGATGACCCCAGATCGACCCGCCACCCCCGAACTCGTGCTGGTGGCCGCGGTGGCCGACAACGACGTGATCGGTCGCGACAACGCGCTGCCCTGGCACCTGCCCGCGGATCTCGCCCACTTCAAGGCGCTCACCCTCGATCGTCCCATCGTCATGGGGCGGCGCACCTGGGAGTCGCTGCCCGGGCTGCTGCCGCGCCGCCGTCATCTGGTGCTCACACACGACCGCCACTATCGCGCCGAGGGCGCCGAGGTGGTGCACTCGCTCGATGCGGCGATCGCTGCCGCTGGCGCGGTCGAGCAGCTGATGATCGTCGGCGGCGCGCGGGTCTATGCCGAGGCGCTGGCGCGCGCCGGGCGCATCCAGCTCACCCGGGTGCATGCCGAGGTCGCGGGCGATGCCCGCTTCCCGACGCTCGATCCTGCGCAGTGGCGCGAGGTGGCACGCCACGAGCGCCCGGCCGATGCGCGCAACCGTCATGCGATGAGCTTCGTCGAGCTGGAGCGGGTGGCCGACTAGTCGCCCTTGCCCGGGCGCAGATAGCCCCGGCAGTCGAGCTGGATCGGCGCCGAGGGGCCTTCCGGGTCGAGCCGCACCGCGGTCAGTGCGCCGCCCCACAGACAGCCGCTGTCGAGCGCCCAGGTGTTGTCGCCGGCGCGATAGCCGAGTGTCGACCAGTGGCCGAAGAGGATGCGGCTGGCGGCGCTGCGCCGGCCCGGCACCTGGAACCAGGGCAGCAGCCCGGGCGACTGGGCGCCGAGCGCGCCCTTCTCCTTGAGCGCCAGGGTACCGTCGGCGGCGCAGTAGCGCAGCCGGGTGAAGGCGTTGGTGATGAAACGCCAGCGCTCGGTACCGCTCAGGGTGCTCGACCAGCGCGCCGGTTGGTTGCCGTACATGGCGCGGAAGAAGTCGCGATGCCGGGGGCCGCGCAGCACCCCTTCGAGCTCGGCGGCGCAGTCCAGGGCCTCGGTCAGATCCCACTGCGGCGCCAGCCCGGCGTGGACCATGGCGTAGCCGAGCGCGGCGTCGTGATGGAGCAGCGGGCGGTGGCGCAGCCAGTCGAGCAGGACGTCGCGATCGGGGGCGTCGAGCACCGCGCCCAGGGTGCTCTTGCCGGCGTGCTTGCGGTTGCCGGCGGCGAGTGCGAGCAGGTGCAGATCGTGGTTGCCGAGCACCACGACCGCGCGCTCGCCGAGCCCGCGCACGAAGCGCAGCACCGCGAGCGAGTCCGGTCCGCGGTTGACCAGGTCGCCGGCGAACCACAGCCGGTCGTGCGCCGGGTCGAACGCCAGGCGCTCGAGCAGCGCCATCAATTCGCTGTGGCAGCCCTGGACGTCGCCGATGGCATAGGTGGCCATGGGCGATCAGTGCAGGGTGGTGATCGAGGCCAGCGAGAAGGCCGGGATGGTGGCCTCGAAGCGGGTGCCGGCGGCGTCGATCATGCCGTAGCTGCCGTGCATGCTGCCGAGCGGGGTGGGGAGTACGGTGCCGCTGGTGTACTCGTAGCGCTCGCCGGGTTCGAGTCGCGGCTGTTCGCCGACCACGCCCTGGCCGCGGACCTCCTGCGCGTTGCCGTCGGCATCGGTGATGATCCAGTGGCGGTCGAGCAGTTGTGCCGCCTCGTCACCGAGGTTCTCGATGATGATGGTATAGGCGAACACATAGTGCCCTTCATCGGGCGATGAGCGCTCGGGCAGATAACGGCTGTTGGCGGAGATTTTGATTGCGGGTTCGGACACTGGGATCTCCCTAGCAGACAAGCCTGTCTTGGGTACGTGATAATAGTTGCACGGGCGCACGGAGCAATCCGGATCGATTTGGGTTGCCGATTACCATTCCAATAATTTCATGATCTTCTAAACTTTTACTCACAGTTTACTGGAAATGATCCCCGGTATGTCCCTCAACGCCAAACGCCGTCGCCGGAAGCCCGATTTGTTCTCGATCCTCCTGGTCGCCGTCACCATCGGGATGTCCGTGACGCTCGCGTATCAGGTCAATCTCTATCACGGCTCGGGTGAGTTGCCGCTCGCCAAGCAGACGCCGCCAGCCGACAGTGTCGGCGGTTGACCGGGGCCTCCCGCGGGACGCCCCGGTGAACCGGCCACCCGACCCCTTCCAGTCAGGTCTCGTTCGATGTCCTCTTCCTCCCAATCCAGACTCCGCGTCGCCGTCATCGGCGTCGGTTATCTCGGGCGCTTCCATGCCCTGATCTACTCCCGTCACCCCGAGGTCGACTTGGTCGGCGTGGTCGATGCCGACCCGGCGCGCGCGCGCGCCATCGCCGATGAGGCCGGCTGCGCCGTGTTCGCCGACGCCGCGGCGCTGATCGCCCACGGGGTCGACGCGGTCAGCGTGGTGGTGCCGACCACCGCGCACCTCGAGGCAGCCGCCCCCTTCCTCTCGCGCGGTATCCACGTACTGCTGGAGAAGCCGATCGCCACCACCGCCGAGGAGGGCCGCGAGCTGGTGCGCCTGGCCGAGGAGAACGGCGCGACCCTGCAGATCGGTCATGTCGAGCGTTTCAACGCCGGGGTGATGGCGCTCGCCCAGCGTATCGAGGCGCCGCGCTATATCGAGGCGCAGCGCATGGGCGGGTTCGTCGAGCGCGCCACCGATGTCGACGTGGTCTCCGATCTGATGATCCACGACATCGACATCATCCTCTCGCTGATCAGCGCCGAGATCAGCCACATCTCGGCGGTCGGCACCTCGGTGCTCACCGAGCACGTCGACATCGCCAACGCCCGGCTCGAGTTCACCAACGGCGCGGTGGCCAACGTCGTCGCCAGCCGCGTCTCGGAGCGCACCACGCGCCGCATCCGGGTGTTCCAGCCGCGTCGCTATCTCGCCCTCGACTTCATCGCCCAGACCATCGACATCGCCGCGCCGCATCAGGTCGAGGGCGAGCCGCGTCCGCGCATCGAGCGCGAGCGGGTGCAGGTCGAGGCGGTCAAGCCGCTCGACTGCGAGATCGCCGCCTTCGTCGAGACGGTGCGTGGCGGTGGCGCGCCGCTGGTCGACGGGCGCACCGGACTCAAGGCGCTCGAGGTCGCGCTCGAGGTGCGCGCCCGCATCGGCGCCTGAGCCGCGCCTCCCGGCGGTTCGGGTCGGCCTCTAGCGGCAGCGCGACCAGCCTCCGCTAAGGAAGGCTGTAAGCCCGGGCGCGACGGTCGATGGGCATGCGGCCCCGGTGGCGTCCGCCACCGGGGCC
>NZ_RHFJ01000062.1:7500-17604 GCF_003718675.1 Marichromatium sp. AB32 | reverse complement strand
GCGCGGGGGAGCCGGTCGGCGAGCGCCGCGACCAGGGCGCCGGGGTCGGGCGGGTCGAGCAGGACCACCGGCTGGCTTGCCCGGGGCCGCAGTCGTGCCAGTTGCTCGGGGCTGACCAGCCGGGCGTTGAGCCGGTCAGCGAGCGTTGCGGCCAGCGGTGGGGCGCCGCAGACCAGGGGGCGGGGGCGCCAGATCATGCCGCCAGCCGTGCCGCGATCCGCGCGGCGAGGGTCGCTGTGGGTGCGGCGAGGTCGAGCGCCTCGATCGCGGCGCGGTGTTCGAGCCCGCCCCGGTGCCAGCGTGCGAGCAGCGCCGCGGTGCTGCCGCCGCTACCGGCGAGCAGCAGCAGCGGGGCGGGTTCGGCGAGGGCGAGTTCGAGGTCGAGCCGGGTGATCTCGCCGCCGCCGACGGCGAGGGTGAGCCGCGGTCGGGGCCCGGCGAGCAGCGCCGAGATCCGGCGGATCCACGGCGACTCGTCGCCCCAGCGTGCCCCCGGGATGAGGACCAGATGACTGTGGTTGGGTTCGGCGCGGGTGGTGCCGTGCGGCGCGACGGTGGCGCGCGGCGCCACCCCGAGCAGCGGGAAGCGGGCGTGGCAGACGGCCCGGGCCCGGCCCATCTGCGCCATCACCCCGCAGTCGGTGCCGCCGTCGACCACCGTGGCGTCGAGTGTCTCGAGCCGGGGCGCGAGCGCGCGCAGCAGCGCGCCGAGCGGCTCGGCGAGCGCGGGGTCGAGCCGCGCCGCGCCGCCGATCAGGGTGAGCACCGGGCGCGGTCGATCGAACCCCAGCGCCGCGAGCATCGCGTCGAGGTCCTCGGGGCCTGTGGGTTCGAGCCGCAGCGGGCCGGGGGCGGCGCGGGTCATCGCGGTCGGGGCCTGCTCACTCGGAGCGGTAGTAGACCTCGCCGGCCTCGTCCTCGACGGTGACCACCAGCGGAATGCCCTGGCGGATACTCGCCGAGACCACGCAGAACTCCTCGAACAGGTCCTTGCAGCGACCGAAACGCGGCGATTGGGTGACCGCTTCGGTGACGATCAGGCGCACCTCGAGCTGGCCGATGCGCAGGCGCTTCTGCGCGTTGCGGGTCATCACGCAGCTGGCCTCGGCGCGCAGACAGCCGGCGGGCGGGTCGTCCTTGAACAGACAGAACAGCAGGCTGGCGCCGAGGCAGTCGGCGGTGGCGGCGGTGAGCAGGCGCGAGGCGTTGGGCCCGCGGCACTCGCCCAGCGGCGGCTCGCCGTCGAGCAGCAGGTCGGGGGTCTGCGGCCAGTCGAAGGCGACCTTGACCTGATATCCCTCGCGCTGCTCGAGCGCGATGCTGAAACGGCCTTCCTCGGACATGGTGGCTCCTGTGATTCTGTTCGTGACGCCGCTCGGGCGACGCGGTCTGGTTGCAATCCGTGGGTCCGCCGTCCGGGCGTATGGGTGGCCCGAGCCGTGATCCGGGCCGCGCCGCGTGGCGGTGTGTCGTCGGGGCCGAGGGCCCGCTCAGGTCTCGATCCGGGTACCGAGCAGCTCGGCGAAGCGCCGTATCCACTCGGGGTGCGCGGGCCAGGCCGGGGCGGTGACCAGCTGACCGTCGACATAGGCGTTGGTGAGGGTGTCGTTGACCTCGCACCAGCTGCCCCCGGCGCGTTCGAGTTCGGGGCGCACGGCGGGGTAGGCGGTGCACTGCTTGCCCTCGAGGACCCCGGCGGCGGCGAGGATCTGCTGGCCGTGACAGATCGCGGCGATCGGCTTGTCGCCGGCGGCGAAGTGACGCACCAGCTCGATGACGCGCAGGTCGAGGCGCAGGTATTCGGGGGCGCGCCCGCCGGGGATGATCAGGGCGTCGTAGCGGCTGGGGTCGATCTTGTCGAAGTCGGCGGTGATGGCGAAGTTGTGGCCGGGCTTCTCGCTGTAGGTCTGGTCGCCCTCGAAGTCGTGGATCGCGGTGCGGACCTTGTCGCCGGCGGCCTTGTCCGGGCAGACGGCGTGGACGCTGTGCCCGAGCAGCTGCAGCATCTGGAAGGGGACCATCGCCTCGTAGTCTTCGACATAGTCTCCGACCAACATCAGGATCTTCTTCTCGGCCATGTGTTTCGTCCTCCTGAAACGGCGTCGCGTGGGGGTGGGCAGACTATAACACCGGGATCGCGCGGGGCGTGTGCGGCTGACCAACGATCCACGCCAATCGGGTATGATCGAACGTTTTGCGGGAGGATCCCGGTCCGTGGCAAGCGGTAACGACGGGCTGGCGCGCGCCGCCGGCTGGATGGGGTTGGCGCTCTTGTCCTTCGCCGCGCTCGCGGTCTCGGCGCGCGAGTCGCTCGCGGCGATGTCCCCGGCGCAATTCCTGTTCCTGCGCACCCTGCTCGGGCTGCCGCTGTTGGTCGGTCTGGGGGTGCTGCTCGCGCCCGGGTTCATGCGTACCCGGCGCTGGCGATTGCACCTGTTGCGCAACCTGTTCCACTATGGCGGCCAGCTCTGCTGGATCGGCGCGATCGGGCTGTTGCCGCTGGCGCTGGTGTTCGCGCTCGAGTTCACCACCCCGGTGTGGGCCGCGCTGCTGGCACTGGTCTTCCTCGGTGAGCGGCTCGGGCGTGGCCGCCTGGTGGCGCTGGTCGCCGGCTTGGTCGGTGTGCTGCTGATCACCCGACCGGGGTTGCAGCCGTTCGACGCGGGGATGGCACTGGGATTGCTGGCCGCGCTCGGTTTCGCCGTCACCATGGTCGCCACCAAGGGGCTGACCCGACACGACTCGGTCTTCACCATCCTGTTCTGGATGCTGACGATCCAGCTGCTCCTCGGCCTGCCCGTGGCGCTCTGGGTCTGGCAACCGATCGGTTGGAGCGAGCTGCCCTGGCTGCTGGTGGCGGCGGTGACCGGCATCAGCGCCCATCTCGGCGTGGCCAATGCCTTCCGTCACGCCGACGCCACCCTGGTGCTGCCGATGGACTTCCTGCGCCTGCCGCTGATCGCCCTGGTCGGCGCGCTGTGCTATGGCGAGGGGCTCGACCCCTGGGTGCTGGGCGGCGGTGTGCTGATCCTCGCCGGCAATCTGTACAGTCTGCGTCGCGAGCGGCGCGGCTGATGCGTGCGTCACCCGGAGGTGGCGCGCCCCTTCGCGTCCCGGGCGTCCGGTCGGAGAGGACCGGTCGTCCCCAGACCCCCTGAATTGACGAGGTGAATCGATGACGATGAGCGCCAATCCGCGCCGGGTGGCGGCATGGATCTGAATCTGTTGTGGCACTCACTGCGCCCGCTGGTGTTCCGCTTCGACCCGGAGCGCGCACACCGCATGACCCTGGCGGCGCTGGCGCGCTGGTCGGAGCGTTTCGATGGTCGGCTGGTCGCCGGCGATCCGGCCCATGCCCATCCGCGCGAGGTGATGGGGCTGCGTTTCCCCAACCCCTTCGGTCTGGCCGCCGGGCTGGACAAGGACGCCGAGGCGATCCCCGCCTGGCAGGCGCTCGGTTTCGGTTTCATCGAGGTCGGTACGGTGACCGCGCAGGCCCAGCCCGGCAACCCGCGTCCGCGGCTGTTCCGCCTGCCCGAGGACGAGGCGATCATCAACCGCATGGGCTTCAACAACGCCGGTGCCGACCGGGTGGCGCGACGGCTGCGGCGGTTGCGCGAGCGCGACCTGCTGCAGGTGCCGCTCGGGGTCAATATCGGCAAGTCCAAGGTGACCCCGGCCGAGCGTGCCGCCGAGGACTATCGCTACAGCTTCGAGCGCCTCGGCGAGCTGGCCGACTATGTGGTGGTCAACATCTCCAGCCCGAACACCCCGGGGCTGCGCGATTTGCAGCGTGTCGACGAGGTCAAGCGCATCGTCGAGACCATCCAGGAGCCCAACCAGCGTCTCGCGCGGCCCCGACCGCTGCTGGTCAAGCTCGCGCCCGATCTCGCCGACGGCGATGCCATCGACTGCGCGCGCGCCGCGCTCGAGGCCGGTTGTGCCGGACTGATCCTGACCAACACCACCATCGCCCGCGAGGGGTTGCGCAGCCGCACCGAGGGCATGGCCGGCGGGCTCTCGGGGCGCCCGCTGCAGGCGCGCAGCACCGCGCTGCTGGCGACGGTGCGCGAGGCGCTGGGGCCGGAGCCGACGCTGATCGGGGTCGGCGGGGTGCGTGATGTGCCCAGCGCGCGCGCCAAGTTCGCCGCCGGCGCGGATCTGGCGCAGGTCTACACCGGGCTGATCTATCGCGGCCCGGGCCTGGTGCGCGAACTGCTCGAGGCGCTCGACTGAGCCACGCTCGTCGGGTCAGTCGTCATCCTCGCCCTGGCGCCATTCACTGGCGTCGAGTCGGGCGAGGACGGCGCCGCCGTGATGGTGCTGGATCGGCGAGACATGGATGGCGAGCAGGCGTGCCCCCTCGTCCGTTGAGGTGAAGTCGACCACGACCCCGGCGGAGTCACCCTCGAGTACCGCGCGGATCCCCGCACGCAGGTCACGCCCGCGCGGGTGTTCGTCGTCCGGCCCGAGCAGTCGCAACGCGCGCTCGTAACCGGCGCCGGGACCGGTATCGCTGAGCGACGGATCACCCGCGCCTCGCGCCGCCTCGCGCCAGCTGTGGTTGATCTGGGTGATGATGCCCTGGGGGTCGAGGACCGCGATCTGCTCGGGGAGTGAGTCGAGCACCGCCTGCAATCGCTCGATGTCGTGCAGGCTGGTGATGTCGACAAAGGTCGAGACCGCCCCGCGCGCCTCGCCTGCGCGCACCGCGTAGGGCAGCACCCGGGCCAGATAGATGCGGCCGTTGGCCGCGGCGATCTCGCGCTGCAGCATCTCGCCGCTGGCGATGGTGCGGCGCAGCTCATCGATGAAGTCCGGATACTGCAACAGGTTGGTGAAGTCGTCGATCGGGCGGCCGAGGTCGCCGTTGCGGATCTTGAACAGGGTGGTCGCCTCGGGGGTGAAGCGGGTCAGGCGCAGCTCGGCGTCGACGAACACCGTGGCGATGGCCGCGGCCTTGGCCATGCCGTCGAGATCGGCGTTGAGCCGGTTGAGGATCTCGATCTTCTCCTGGTTCTCGGCATTGACCGTGTAGAGTTCCTCGTTGACCGACTGCAGCTCCTCGTTGGAGCTCTGCAGCTCCTCGTTGGAGGCCATCAGCTCCTCGTTGGTCGCCTGTAACTCCTCGTTGGCCGTCTCCAGCTCCTCGATGGTCGCCTGCAGGCTCTCGCGGGTGGCCGCCAGCTCGCGCTCCAGGTTCTCGACCCGCTGTGCGGTCTCGTCGTCGAGATCGAGCGTCTCCATCCCCGGGCGCGACACGATCTCCTGCGGCTCGGACTCGAACGAGAGCAGCAGATGACGCTCGGACTGGGGCGCGTCATAGGGTCTGACCACCATGCGCAACCGCTCGCGCTCGCCCGAGGGCAGCTCGATGCCGAGCTGGTCCGAACGCATCGCCGTGCCGCTGCGCGCGCACTTGTAGAGTAGCGCCTGGGCCACCGAGACCAGCGGCCGGGGCAGCAGCTTGGCGATGTCGAGCGTGGCGCTGCCCTCGCCGATGCGCAGATAGCGCGCCGCCTCGCCGAAGACGTGCAGCAGCTCGCCGTGGGCGTTGAGCAGCAGGGTGGTGGGGGCGTAGTCGCGCAGCAGGATCGACTGACCGGCGTCGATGGCTGCGGCGTCGGTCGATTGATAGCGGCTGCGCGGGCTGTACTGGCGTGGTCCGGCGGCGCTGGTCGGCGGGCGCGATGGGGTGGCGGTGTCGAGCGGCAGCGAGACGTGGCGCAGCACACGATAGATCTTGTGGCGCGAGTTGACCGCGGTGAAGTCGGTGTGCAGATCGGCCAGGGTCTCGCTCGGTCCGAGCAGCAGATAGCCGCCGGGGGAGAGGGCGTACTGGATGCGCCGCAGCGCCCGCTCCTGGGCCTGGGTGCGGAAGTAGATCAGCAGGTTGCGACAGGAGACCAGGTCCATGCGGGTGAAGGGCGGGTCCTCGAGCAGGTTGTGACGCGCGAAGACGATGTTCTGGCGGATCTCGTTCTTGACCACGAAGTGGTTGCCGCGCTTGTAGAAGAAGCGCTCGAGTCGTTCGGGCGAGATCTCGGCGGCGATCGCCTCGGAGAACACCCCGGCGCCGCCGACCTCGACGTTCTGTTGCTCGACGTCGGTGGCGAAGAGCTTGAAGCTCGGCCAGCGGCGCTCGCGATCGAAGGCCTCGGCGAACAGGATCGCCAGGGTATAGGCCTCCTCGCCGGTGGAGACGCCGGGCACCCAGACCCGGATCGGCTGGTTCTCGCCGCGTTCGCTGACGATCGAGCGGATCACCGTCTGGTCGAGGATCTCGAAGGTGTCGGGGTCGCGGAAGAAACTGGTCACCGGGATCAGCAGCTCGCGGCGCAGTACCGCCAGCTCGCCGCGATCGCTGTCGAGCAGGCGCACATAGTTGTGCAGATCGGGGGTGTGACGCACCTGCATGCGCCGCTCGATGCGGCGCATCACCGTGGCCGGCTTGTAGTCGCGGAAGTTGATCCCGCCCTGGTGCTTGAGGAGATGCATCGCCTCGTCGAGGGCGTCGTCCTTGTCGAAGGTCGGGCCCTGGGGCGAGGTCTCGGTCTTGATCTGCGGGGCCTGGTTGATGAACTCGATCAGCCTGGGGCCGAGGTCGTCCGGCGACAGCGTGGCATCGACCAGACCGGTGGCGATGACGCTGCGCGGCATGCCGTCGAACTTGGCCGACTCCGGATCCTGGGCGAGCAGCAGGCCGCCGGCGTCGTTGATCGCCACCGCGCCACGGGTGCCGTCGGATCCGGTGCCCGAGAGCACCACGCCGATGGCGTGTTTGCCGAACTCCTTGGCCAGCGAGGTGAAGAAGAGGTCGATCGGCAGCGCCAGGCCACGCGGGTTCTTGGGGCTGAGGCGCAGCGCATCGCCGAGCACCGTCATCATGTTCGCCGGCGGGATCAGGTGGACGCGATTGGGCTCGAGCCGCATGCCGTCGGTGACGGTCACCACCGGCATCTCGGTATGACGGGCGAGCAGGTTGCCCATCATGCTCTTGTGGTCGGGCGAGAGATGCTGGATCACCACATAGGCCGCGCCCGAGTCCGAGGGCAGGCATTGGAAGAAGCGCTCCAGCGCGTCGAGTCCGCCGGCCGAGGCGCCGATGGCCACCACGTAGCCGTCGTGCCTGTCATTGCCTCGTGGACCGGGGGTGTCTTGGGTCGTCTCTGACACGCTGGACATCGTCAGCTCTCTCCTCGAGTTTGGGTGCGTCCGGCTGCGGTGGCGGCGATCGCTCAGCGCTGCTCCGGGGCTGGGGCACGGCTCCATCTCGCTCGCCCCATCGGCAAGCATGCATCAGCCGCTGGGACGACGCCAGGGAGTTGAGGGGCGCCGCCGGGAGGCCGGCGGTCGGGACCAGCCGACCGCGACCGGGTGTGACCGTCCACCGGTCGGTCTCTCGTCCCTGACGATGCCCGGCATCGATATGGCGCTCGCTCAGCCAGGAGAACGCGAACAGCGGCACGGCGGTGATGAGCAGCGCGCAGCCAAATAGGTCAGGGTGACGCTGGTGATCGACCGGGGGCCGGATCAGTGCGTCGCGGAGCGTGGCGACCGGGCCAAGTGCGCCGAACATCACCAGGTTGCATTCGTGGTGGAACGGCTGCAAACGGCAGGACGATGGCGCGCGCCCGCCGAGGCGGGCGAACGTGGGCACGGGGCGCCGCCCATGGCGTAGTCGGCCAGTGCTCGGCGATGCCCGGAGGGGGAATGGGACTCAGTCGGGTGACGGGCCCCAGTTCTGGCGCTGGTGCTGCGCCTGCGCGGCAGCGAACTCGTCGGCGTCGACGCGACCATCGCCGTTGCTGTCGACCTCCTCGAAGCTCGGTGCCGAGGCGAGGTTGCGCATCATGTAGCCCTGCTGCGAGCGCTCGGCGATACGCTGGCCGCGGCCCTCGTAGAACTCCTGCTCGTCGAGCCAACCGTTGCCGTCGCGGTCGAAGTCGGCCAGGTCCGGCATGTCGCGACCCATGCCGCCGCGCTGCCGCATCCGTGCCTGCTGACCGGCGGTGAGTTCGGCGGGGGTGAGCTGGCCGTCGCCGTCCTGGTCGAAGTCGGCGAACGCCGGCATGCCTGGGCCTCCACCGGGGCGACGCGTCTGGTGGAAGGCGTCGAACTCCTGTTGGCTGATCAGGCCGTTGCCGTCGCCATCGAGTGCGGCGAACGGCATGGGGCCGCCCATCGGTTGGGCGAGCGCCGCAAGGCTGACCCCGGCGCCGAGGCCGAGGGCAAGGGTGAACATCCGGATCTGTGATGGCATCTCTGGGGTCTCCGGTGAGTGTGCTGGCGTCGTTCCGGTACATGGCGCGTGGCCAGCGATTCCGCGCCCGGTCTCGCACCGTCCTGTGCGGTGCGTGTCATCGCCCAGGTCCCGACCGGCGATCAGTCCCGCCAGTGGCCGAGCCCGGGGATGCGGACCTCGTCGTCCTCATAGATACCCGATTCGGCGCGTGGATGACAGCCTAGACAGTCACCGAGCGCGGGGATCGCCTGGCCGGCGCTGCCCTGCAACCGTGCGAGTTCGGCGTGCTCGTGGCGGAACGCCGTGGTCTCGGTGATGCGAGGCAGCCCGTTCGTCGGTGGCGGGTCGAGCCGCGCGGAGACGGTCGCATTGGCCTGCAGATAGTCGCTGATGGCGAGGCGCCGCGTCTCGTCGAGTTCGAGGGTCTCGCCATAGTGCGCAGCCAGTGACTGCGGGATCATGATCTGGCGCCAGTCGCGCGCGCTCAGCAGTGCCGGCTGATAGACCAGGTGGCAGTCGCCGCAGACGGCGCGGGTCGTCGGGTCGGTGACCGCGCCGAGACGGTCGTCATCGGCCGGTGCGGCACTGGTGAGTGTCAGCGCGAGCAGGGCGAACAGTGGGGTGATGCGCTGGGGCATTGGTATGGCTCCTTGGGTCCGGTTCGTTACTCGCGCTCGACGCGCTTGCGGCCGCTGATCATCGAGCCGATCAGGTTCTCCTGGTGGGCGAAGCTCGAGAACAGCACCCCGGCGACGTGGAGCAGGACCAGCAGCAGGGTGAGGTTGGCGAAGAACTCGTGCGCCCCCTCGATCAGCTCGGCGGTGTCGTGCGAGAGCCCGGCGGTGAGTCCGGCCAGGGGACCGGCGAACTCCTCGGCGCCGTAGAGCGCGAGTCCACTGAGTCCGGTGGCGCTCACCGTCAGCAGCAGTGCGACGACCATGGCGCCGCCGGCCGGGTTGTGGCCGAGATGGCGTGGTGCGCGCAGCCGGGCGGCGTCGCGCAGATAGTCGAGGGTGGCGCGGGGGCCGCGCACGAAGTCGCCGAAGCGGGCGTGCGTCGAGCCGACGAAGCCCCAGGTCACGCGGATCGCGATCAGCGCCAGGATCAGATAGCCGATCCACACATGGAGCGCGAGCGGATGGTCCTCGATGATGTAGGCGGCGGCGAAGCCCGCGGCCAGCGACCAGTGGAAGAGACGGACCAGCGGGTCCCAGACCCGGGTCTCGCTCGCGGTTTCGGGTGTCGGTGTCGTCATCGGTGTGCTCCGGTTCGGGTGAGTGGGCCTCGGCCCTGGTGATGTTGGCGACCAGCCTATCCACCCGCTGCTGAACCCCGGCTGTCGAGGGTTGTCAGCAAACCGTCAGCCGGGTTCGTGGCATCATGCCTCCATGGCCAAAGTCCCTCACATGCGCCCGATCGTCCTGCTGCTGCTCGTCAGCGTCTCGGCCGTCGCCCCGGCCGACGGACTCGACGATGTCGCCGATCACGATCGTGCCCGGCGCGCGCTCGAGCGTGGCGAGGTGCGCCCGATCGGCGAGATCCTGCGTGCGGTCTCGGCGCGGGTGCCGGGCGAGGTGGTGGGGGTGGAGTTCGAGCGTGAGCACGGCGGTTGGCGCTATGAGCTCAAGCTCATCGCCCCCGATGGCCGGCGGCTCGAGGTCGAGGTCGACGCCGCCACCGCCCGCATTCTCGAGGTAGAGGAGGACTGATGCGCATCCTGCTGGTGGAGGACGACGCCCGGCTCGCCGCCTCGGTGGGGCAGGCACTGGAGGCCGCCGGCTTCGTCCACGACTGGGTGGAGGACGGCGAGCGCGCTTGGTTCCTGGGCGATACCGAGCACTATGCCGCGGTCATCCTCG
>NZ_RHFJ01000062.1:0-2500 GCF_003718675.1 Marichromatium sp. AB32 | reverse complement strand
CGGGCGATCTACCCATGGCCAGGGTGAAGGCGCGGTAACACGCGCTGGAGGCCCGAACCGGGATCTGTTGAAAAAGATTCGGATGAGCTGTGGGTCGGAGTGAAAGGCTAATCAAGCTCGGAGATAGCTGGTTCTCCCCGAAAGCTATTTAGGTAGCGCCTCGTGGATGACTGCTGGGGGTAGAGCACTGTTTCGGCTAGGGGGCCATCCCGGCTTACCAAACCGATGCAAACTCCGAATACCAGCAAGTTTGACCACGGGAGACAGACGGCGGGTGCTAACGTCCGTCGTCGAGAGGGAAACAACCCAGACCGCCAGCTAAGGTCCCTAAATCATGGCTCAGTGGGAAACGATGTGGGAAGGCCCAGACAGCCAGGAGGTTGGCTTAGAAGCAGCCACCCTTTAAAGAAAGCGTAATAGCTCACTGGTCGAGTCGGCCTGCGCGGAAGATGTAACGGGGCTCAAGCCATGTACCGAAGCTGCGGATGCGTGTAAACGCATGGTAGGGGAGCGTTCTGTAAGTCTGCGAAGGTGTGCTGTCAGGCATGCTGGAGATATCAGAAGTGCGAATGCTGACATGAGTAACGACAAAGGGAGTGAGAGTCTCCCTCGCCGAAAGCCCAAGGTTTCCTGCGCAACGTTCATCGGCGCAGGGTGAGTCGGCCCCTAAGGCGAGGCCGAAAGGCGTAGTCGATGGGAAGCAGGTTAATATTCCTGCACCAGCTGTAACTGCGATGGGATGACGGAGAAGGCTAGGTCAGCCGGCCGATGGTAGTGCCGGTCCAAGCGAGTAGGGAGTGTCCTTAGGCAAATCCGGGGACACAATCCTGAGACGTGATGACGAGTTCCCACGGGAACGAAGTGATTGATGCCAAGCTTCCAGGAAAAGTCTCTAAGCTTCAGGTTACAGATGACCGTACCCCAAACCGACACAGGTGGGCAGGGTGAGAATCCCAAGGCGCTTGAGAGAACCCTGGTGAAGGAACTAGGCAAAATGGTACCGTAACTTCGGGAGAAGGTACGCCCTTGGTAGGTGAAGCGACTTGCTCGTGGAGCCGAAGAGGGTTGCAGTGACCAGGCCGCTGCGACTGTTTATTAAAAACACAGCACTCTGCAAACTCGTAAGAGGACGTATAGGGTGTGACGCCTGCCCGGTGCCGGAAGGTTAAGTGATGGGGTTATCTTCGGAGAAGCTCTTGATCGAAGCCCCGGTAAACGGCGGCCGTAACTATAACGGTCCTAAGGTAGCGAAATTCCTTGTCGGGTAAGTTCCGACCTGCACGAATGGCGTAACGATGGCGGCACTGTCTCCACCAGGGACTCAGTGAAATTGAAATCTCGGTCAAGATGCCGAGTACCCGCGGCTAGACGGAAAGACCCCGTGAACCTTTACTATAGCTTTGCACTGGACTTTGAACCTACTTGTGTAGGATAGGTGGGAGGCTTTGAAACAGTGGCGCCAGCTGCTGTGGAGCCAACCTTGAAATACCACCCTGGTATGTTCGGAGTTCTAACCTCGGTCCGTGATCCGGATCAGGGACAGTGCATGGTGGGTAGTTTGACTGGGGCGGTCTCCTCCCAAAGCGTAACGGAGGAGCACGAAGGTACCCTCAGCGCGGTCGGAAATCGCGCAATGAGTGCAAAGGCATAAGGGTGCTTGACTGCGAGACAGACACGTCGAGCAGGTACGAAAGTAGGTCTTAGTGATCCGGTGGTTCTGTATGGAAGGGCCATCGCTCAACGGATAAAAGGTACTCCGGGGATAACAGGCTGATACCGCCCAAGAGTTCATATCGACGGCGGTGTTTGGCACCTCGATGTCGGCTCATCACATCCTGGGGCTGAAGTCGGTCCCAAGGGTATGGCTGTTCGCCATTTAAAGTGGTACGCGAGCTGGGTTTAGAACGTCGTGAGACAGTTCGGTCCCTATCTGCCGTGGGCGTTGGAGACTTGAGGGAAGCTGCTCCTAGTACGAGAGGACCGGAGTGGACGTACCCCTGGTGTTCCGGTTGTCACGCCAGTGGCATTGCCGGGTAGCTATGTACGGACGGGATAACCGCTGAAAGCATCTAAGCGGGAAGCCCCTCCCAAGATGAGGTCTCCCTGGGCACTTGATGCCCCTGAAGGTCCGTCGAAGACCACGACGTTGATAGGCAGGATGTGGAAGCGCGGTAACGTGTGAAGCTAACCTGTACTAATTGACCGTGCGGCTTGACCATATAACACCCAAGTGCGTTGTACGGGCCTCGGCTCACGCAACTGCCGACAACGATCTGAACCGAATTGGTCCTGTCCGAGACGATCGGGCAAGACAAAGCAGTTTTCCTGGCGGCCATAGAGTCCTGGAACCACCTGATCCCATCCCGAACTCAGAAGTGAAACAGGACCTCGCCGATGATAGTGTGGGGCCTCCCCATGCGAAAGTAGGTCACTGCCAGGACCTTATCCCAAAACCCCCGAGCACCCTGTGCTCGGGGGTTTTACTTTGTGCGCCGAAAAA
>NZ_RHFJ01000061.1:0-17724 GCF_003718675.1 Marichromatium sp. AB32 | reverse complement strand
ACCCACCCGCTCGGCGCGCCGCTGGCGGCGCTGATCGCCGAGCAGGCGCTGCCGCTCGAGCCCTTCATCGAGGTGATCGCGCACCAGGACGCGCGCCTCGCCGCGCCCTGCCCGCCGCACTTCGCGGCCCTGGCCGCGCACGCCGAGACCGACCTCGGCGCACTGTTCGAGCTGCTCGCCCGCTGCGAGGGCGAGCGCTCGCCCGAGTCGCTGCGCGAGGCACGAGCGCTCGGCGCCTATTGCCGGCTGATCGCCGGGATCCGCGACGGCGGCTGGTGGTGGCGCCGCGGCCAGCTCGACTTCATCAGTGCCGACCTGCTGCCAAGCGACCAGGGGCAGTTGCCCGAACGACTGCCGACGCTGCTCGCGACCACCGCCGAGCGTGCCGAACAACTGCGTGCCGAGGCCCAGCGCGGCACCTGTCGCGCCCGCAGCGTGCGCATCCGCGCCCGTCTCGCCCGGGTGCTCGCCGCAGAACTCGCCGCCAGCGACTACGCCGTAATCGACCAGCGCATCGCCCTGCCCCCGCTGCGCAAGCTCTGGCACGCCTGGCGCGAGCAACGGCGCTGAGCCATACCGGCAAGACGCAATGCCACGGGCGGCGTCTTGTCGCATCATTCGCATCCATCGACCCGGGCGCCGCAAGCGCTCGGGGCGGACCCAAACAGTCAGCGAGAGACACGACCCATGGAACAACAGAACCAACCACTCCAGGACCGCGTCATCCTGGTCACCGGCGCGCTCGAGGGCATCGGTCGCGCCGTCGCCATGGCCGCCGCCGAGGCCGGCGCCACCGTGGTGCTCTCGGCGATCGACGAGCACGAACTCGATCCCGTCTACGACGCCATCGAGGCGGCCGGGCACCCGCAGCCGGCGATCCTGCCGATCGACCCCGAGGCGGCCACCGCGGATGACTACATCGCCGTGGCCAACATCCTCGGCGACACCTTCGGGCGGCTCGACGGGCTCGCCCACTGCGCCGCCTTCACCCCCTACCTCAGCCGCATCGACGACTACGACGCCGAGGACTGGGAGCGGGTGCTCAAGGTCAACCTCACCGCCCCCTTCATGCTCACCCAGGCCTGTCTGCCGCTGCTGCGCGCCGCCGCCGACCCCTCGGTGGTGTTCACCAGCGATCGCGTCGGCCAGACCGGCAAGGCCTACTGGGGCGCCTTCGCCGCCGCCAAGTTCGGCCTCGAGGGGCTGATGCAGGTGCTCGCCGAGGAGACCAGCGAGGCCGGCCAGATCCGCGTCAACAGCATCGACCCCGGGGTGGTGCGCTGCGCCATGCGCGCGACCCTCTATCCCGGCGAGGACCCGATGCAGCACCCCGCCCCGGAGAGCGTGGTCGAGCCCTATCTGCGTCTGCTCGGCCCCGCCGGGCGCGGCATCACCGGGCAGCGCATCCAGGCCCAGCCGACGGCCTGACGGGACGCGGTGATGAGCAAGACCCACCCGATCGAGGGACTCTACGACCTGATCACCGGCGACGAGGACGCCCGTGTCTGCAAGGACATCCCCAGCGCCTCGTGCAACGATCAGCCGCGCAACTTCTTCGTCTATCTCGGCGCCAACCTGATGAGCAAGGTCGCCGACGAACTCTCCAGCGCCAAGCTGATCCTGCCCTGGCTGTTCGGCTATCTCGGCGCCCCCGGGCTGCTGGTCGGCCTGCTGGTGCCGATCCGCGAGGCCGGGGTGCTGTTGCCACAGCTGGCGGTGGCCGCCTACATCCGCCGCCTGCCGCTGCGCAAGGGGGTGTGGATCCTCGGCTCGGTGCTCTCGGCGCTGGCCCTGGCGCTGATGGCCGTCGCCGCGCTGACCCTGGAGGGCGCGCTCGCCGGCTGGACCATCATCGCGCTGCTGGTGGTCTTCAGCCTGGCGCGCGGGCTGTGCTCGGTCTCGGCCAAGGACGTCCTCGGCAAGACCGTCTCCAAGTCCAGGCGCGGCAACCTGATGGGGCTCTCGGCGGGGATCGCCGGGCTCGCCACCCTGGCGCTCGGTCTCTATCTGCAGTTCGTCGCCGACGCCCACGCCAATATCCTGATCTTCGTCGCCCTGCTGCTCGGCGGCGCGCTCTGCTTCCTGCTCGGCGCCCTGGTGTTCCGGTCGATCCGTGAACAGCCCGGCGCCACCGAGGGCGGCGGCAACGCCATCGCGACCGCGCTCGAGAGCATCGGTCTGCTGCGCAGCGACGCCGACTTCCGCCGCTTCGTGATCGCCCGCTCGGCACTGCTGAGCGTCGCCCTCGCCCCGCCCTTCTACGTCCTGCTGGCACAGGCGCAGAGCGGCGGCGACCTCTCCGGCCTCGGGCTGCTGATCATCGCCAACGGTATCGCCGGCAGCCTCAGCGCACCGCTGTGGGGACGGCTCGGCGACCGCTCGGCGCGTCTGGCGATGGCCCTCGCCGCCGCCCTGGCCGGCGCGACCGGGCTGCTGACCTGGGCGCTGGCGACCAGCGCCAGCCCGCTGCTCGCCGACCCGCTGGCCTTCGCCGGACTCTTCCTGGTGCTCGGCATCGCCCACGCCGGGGTGCGGCTCGGCCGCAAGGTCTATCTGGTCGACATGGCCACCAGCGAGACCCGTGCGGCCATGGTTGCGGTCAGCAACACCGTGATCGGCGTGGTGATGCTCGCCGGCGGCCTGATCGGCGTGCTCGGCGACTACTACGGCGCGGCCAGCGTGATCCTCGCCCTCGCCCTCGGCGCGCTGTTCGCCGCGCTCTACGTCATGCGGCTACGCGAGGTCTCGGAGCCTGACTGAACGTGGCCACCGACCGGAAAGGTTGAACCGCAAAGCCGCAAAGGGCGCGCAGGAGAAAAAAGCCTCCAGCAGTCAGCCTCCAGTCGCCACGGGCGAGCGCCCTCGACAACAGCACGGCTTGGGCGCCAGTGTTTGAGGACAGACAGCCGCTGGCGGCTGGTCGCCGTCAACCTGAACCGCTTCGCGTGCTTCGCGGCTTTGCGGTTCAATCCGCTGGCGACTGGAGGCTGGCGGCTTATTCCCCTTTGCGTCCTTGGTGTCTTCGCGGTTCAATCCCCTGGTAGCTGGTAGCTGGTAGCTGGTAGCTGGTAGCTGGTAGCTGGTAGCTGGTAGCTGGTAGCTGGTAGCTGGTAGCTGATCGCCGGCACCTTGAACCGCTTCGCGTTCTTCGCGGCTTTGCGGTTCAATCCACTGGAGGCTGGAGGCTGGAGGCTGGAGGCTGGAGGCTGAAAAATTCCTTATGCTCGACAGACCGTCATCGGAGCGCTGGAGGCATCATGTCCCGATCCCGTCACCTGCGACTGCTGGTGATCGCAGCATGCTGTTACGCGCCGGTACGGGCGGAGGTCTATCGTTGCGAGGACGAAACCGGGGTGCGCTATCAGCAATCGCCTTGCGAGCGTGGCGAGCACGCGCGCCGGATCGAGACCGAGCCGGTCGACCGCACCGAGGCCGCGGCCTCCGAGGCACGCGCCGCACGCATCCGCGCGCAATTGGAGCAGGAACGCGCGCGCGATCGCGCCGAGGCCGAGGAGCGCCGGGCGCGCAAACTCGAGGAGCGACGCGTCGAGGCCGAGGAGCGCCGCGCGGCGGCGGCCGAGCGCCGCGCCGAGATCGAGGCGGCACGTCCGACGGCCCCACCAGCGATCTACCTCACCCCACCGCCGCATCGCCCGCCACCCTGGGTGCGACCACCCCACCCCCGACCGGAACCGCCCGAACCGGAACCCGAGACCAAGCCCGGCTTTCGGCTGACCCCGCACCCGGGATAGTACGGCGAGACGAAGCAGCCAGCAGCCAGCAGCCAGCAGCCAGCAGCCAGCAGCCAGCAGCCAGCAGGATTGAACCGCAAAGATACCGTCTTGTCCGTCAACCGCCGACCATGCAACACCAGCCTCCCCGACTGGAGGCTGGAAGCTGATCGCTGGAAGCTGGTTCGAACCGCAAAGCCGCGAAGCGCGCAAAGTACATGATGTGTGATGTCGGCGTGAGGCCACTGGCGGCGCGGGTCCGTACCCACTGGCGGCTGATCGCTGGCGGCTTATTCCCCTTCGCGTCCTTTGCGGCTTTGCGGTTCAATCCGCTGACGGCTTTCCCCCCGCCCCGATCACTCCGTCTCGAGCAGTCGCTTGACCGGGCCGAAGCCGCGGCGGTGGGTGGGACAGGGGCCGAGGCGCTGGAGGGCCTCGATATGGGCGCGGGTGGGATAGCCCTTGTGGCCGGCGAAGCCGTAGCCGGGGTAGTCGCGCTCGTAGTCGAGCATCAGCCGGTCGCGCGCAACCTTGGCGATGATCGAGGCGGCGGCGATCTCGGGCACCAGCGCATCACCGCCGACCACGGCGCGCGCCTCCAGCCCCGCGGGCAGCTCCGGGCAGCGATTGCCGTCGACCAGCACCAGACCGGGGGCGGTGGCGAGCCCCTCGACGGCGCGACGCATCGCCAGCATCGAGGCGTGGAGGATGTTGAGTGTCTCGATCTCCTCGACGCTGCCCCAGGCCAGCGACCAGGCCAGGGCGCGCTCGCGGATGGCGTCGTAGAGCGCCTCTCGGCGCTTGGCGCTGAGTCGCTTGGAGTCGTCGAGTCCGGCGATCGGGCGACTGGGGTCGAGGATCACCGCGGCGGCGGCGACCGGGCCGGCGAGCGGGCCGCGGCCGGCCTCGTCGACGCCGGCGGTGAGGACGGGGGCGGTCATCTCGGGGTCTCTCCGATCAGGTCGAGCACTGCGCGCGCGGCCTCGCGGGCGGCGTCGCAGCGCAGGTCACGGTGGATACGGGCGTACTCGCGCTCGATCTCGGCGCGGCGCGCGTGATCGTCGAGCAGCTCGAGCAGCGCCGGGGCGAGCAGCTCGGCGCGACAGCGCGACTGCACGAACTCGGGGGCGAGTTCGCGCCCGGCGAGCAGGTTGGCCATGGCGATGTGCGGCACCTTGACCAGCCCGAGCTGCTTGACCAGGTGATAGGTCAGCGGGTGGAGACGGTAGCCGACCAGCATCGGCCGCCCGAGCAGCAGCGCCTCGAGGGTGGCGGTCCCCGAGGCGGTGAGCACCACATCGGCGGCGCTCATCGCCTCGCGCCCCTGGCCCTCGAGCAGGGTCAGGGGGAGTTCGGGGGCGCAGCGCTGCAGCTCGGCACGGAAGCGCTCGCCGACCCGGGCGTTGATCAGCGGCACCACGAAACGCAGTTCGGGCCGCGCGGCATGGGCCGCGCGGGCGGTCTCGATGAAGGGCGCGGCGAGGCGCTCGACCTCGCCCAGACGACTGCCCGGGAGCAGCGCCACCAGCGGCGCCTCGGGGTCGAGCCCGAGCTCGGCGCGGGCGGCTGCGCGATCGACCTCGAACGGGATCTCGTCGGCCAGCGGGTGACCGACATAGCGTGCCGGCACGCCGTGCTCGCGCAGGAAGCGCTCCTCGAAGGGGAAGATGCTGAGCATCAGGTCGACGGCGCGGCGGATCCCCTTGACCCGCCCCGGTCGCCAGGCCCAGACGGTGGGGCTGACCAGGTGCACGGTGCGGATGCCGGCGTGCCGCGCGCGCCGCTCGAGCCCGAGGTTGAAGTCCGGGGCGTCGACCCCGATCAGCACCGCCGGGCGCTCGCGCAGCATGAAGCGCAGCAGCTCGCGACGCAGCCCGAGCAGCTCGCGCAGCTGGCCGAGCACCTCGGTCAGGCCCATCACCGAGAGCCGCTCCATCTCGAACAGGCTCTCGCAGCCGAGCGCCTGCATCCGTGGTCCGGCGACACCGACGAAGCGCACCCGGGTGTCACCGAGCTGGCGTTGCAGCTCGCGCACCACGGCGGCGCCGAGCAGGTCGCCCGAGGGTTCATTGGCGACGATGCCGATGGTCAGCATGACAGAGGACTCCGCGAGGGGGCGCGACCCGAGGTCAGCGCACGATGCCGCGCGCGCTGGCGGCGATGAAGTCGATCAGTGGGCGCAGCTCGGGGGTCTCGGTGGTCATCGCGGCGATGCGCTCGAGCGCCTCCTCGCGTCTGAGTCCGGCGAGATACAGGCTGCGATAGGCTCGCTTGATCGCCTGGATGGCCGCCGGCTCGAAACCGCGCCGACGCAGCCCCTCGCTGTTGATGCCGTGGGGCGCTGCGGGATGACCGCCGACGGTGACATAGGGCGGCACATCGCGCCCGAGCACCGAGCCCATGGCACAGAAGCTGTGGGCGCCGATGCGGGTAAACTGGTGGACGATGGTGAAACCGCCGAGGATCGCCCAGTCCTGCACCTCGACATGACCGCCGAGCGAGGCGGCATTGGCCATGATCACGTCGTTGCCGATACGGCAGTCGTGGGCGACGTGGGTGTAGGCCATCAGCAGGTTGTCGTCGCCGATGCGGGTGACGCCCTGGTCCTGAACGGTGCCGCGATGGATGGTGACGAACTCGCGGACCTGGTTGCGATCGCCGATCTCCAACCGGGTCGGCTCGCCGGCGTATTTCTTGTCCTGCGGATCCTCGCCGATCGAGGTGAATTGGAAGATGCGGTTGTCGCGCCCGATCCGGGTCGGCCCGCGCACCACCGCGTGCGGACCGATCCGGGTCCCGGCGCCGATCTCGACCTCGGGGCCGATCACCGCGAAGGGGCCGACCTCGACCCCGGGGTCGAGGCGGGCGCCCGGGTCAACGAGGGCGCTGGGATGGATCAAGCAGTGAAGTCCCGGGCGGTACACATGATCTCGGCGGTGGCGACCACCTGGTCATCGACCCGGGCCTCGCCGTCGAACTTCCAGATGCCACGACGCACCGGACCCAGTCGCACCTCCATGATCAGCTGATCACCAGGCTCGACCGGGCGCTTGAAGCGGGCCTTGTCGATGCCGACGAAGTAGTAGAGCGATTTCTCGCCGACCTGTTCGGGACGTGAGGCCATCGCCAAGAGCCCCGTGGCCTGGGCCATGGCCTCGACGATCAGCACGCCCGGCATCACCGGACGCACCGGGAAGTGGCCGGTGAAGAAGGGCTCGTTGATGGAGACGTTCTTCATCGCGATCAGATACTCGTCGACCTTGTAGTCGAGCACCCGATCGACCAGCAGGAAGGGATAGCGATGCGGCAGCAGACTCATCACCTTGTGGATGTCCATCATCTTGCCCGCTTCCTGCATCTGCGCGGAATCCGCCACAACCTGAGATCCCGCCATTAGCAACCCCCCTGCCCTGTTGTCTGTTTCATTGTTTCGATGTGTGTCTCTAGCTGTTTGATTCGGCGCGTCAGCTCGTCGAGATGTCTGAAGCGCGCCACGTTACGCCGCCAATCCGCGCTCGGCATCGCCGGGACACCGCTGCTGTAGAGCCCGGGCTCGGGGAAGGAGCGGGTGACCATGGCCATCCCGGTGAAGTGGACGTTGTCGCCGATCTCGAGGTGGCCGGCCATGCCGACGGCACCGGCGATGGTGCAGTTGCGTCCGATCCGGGTCGAGCCCGAGATCCCGGTGTTGGCGGCGATGGCGGTATTGTCGCCAATTTCGACGTTGTGGCCGATCTGGATGTGATTATCCAGCTTGACCCCGTCGCCGATCAGGGTGTCGCCGATCGCACCGCGATCGACCGAGGTGTTGGCGCCGATCTCGACGTCATCGCCGAGCACCGCCCGCCCGACCTGGGGGATGCGCTCCCAGCGCTCGCCGTCCTTGGCGAAACCGAAGCCCTCGCGTCCGATCACCGCGCCGGGATGGAGCAGCGCCCGCGCGCCGACCACCGCACCCTCGCACAGGGTGACCCGGGCGACCAGACGCGACTCGGCGCCGATGCGCACCCCGCGCCCGATCACGCAGCTCGGCCCGACAAACACCCCGGGACCGATCTCGGCCTCGGCCTCGACCACGGAGAGCGGGCCGACCCAGGCGCTGGGATCGATCCGCGCGGCGGGGTCGACGACCGCGCTCGGATGCACGCCGCCGACGACCGGTTCGCGCGGATGGAGGATGCGCGCGGCACGGGCATAGGTGAGATAGGGGTTATCGCTGATCAGCACCGGCACCGCGGCGTGCTCGGCATCGGCCTCGGTGAGGATCACCGCACCGGCGCGGGTCTCGGCGAGGTGACGACGGTACTTGCGATCGCCGAGAAAGCTCAGGCTGTCCGCGGTCGCATCGGTCAGCCGCGCGACACGCGCGAGACGGACGGCACCATCACCACGCACAGGCACGCCGAGGCGTGCCGCGAGTTCTTTCAGACTGATTTCCAAGGGATTCACCTCTGGGCGGCCGGCGCGCACAAGGCGTCGGTCACCGTTTTTCGAACTCCGCCTTGAGGCGCTCGATGACCAGATCGGAGATATCGATACGATCACTGAAATAGACCACGCCCTCGGTGATCACCAGATCGATATCCTGCTCCTTGGCCAGCTCGACCACCACCTCCTGGACCTGGCGGGCCAGCTTGGTGCGAAGCTCGTTCTGACGCAGCACGAAGTCCTCCTGGAACTCGTCGCGGGCGTACTTCAGCTTGCGGGTGCGGCTACGGATGTCGTTCTGCAGCCGCTGGATCTCGCTCTCGCTCATCAGCGCGCCGTCGCGCTCGAGCTTGCGCTGCAGCGCGGCGACCTGCTCCTGCTGCTCGCGCAGGGTGCGTTCGCGCTCCTCGAGCTCACGCTGCAGGGCATCGCCCGCGGCATCATACTGGGGCGACTGCTCGACCACCCGATTGGGGTCGACCACCGCGATACGGTAGCCCTCGACGGCGTCCTCGGCCAGGGCCTGGGTGGCGACCAGCAGCAGGACGATCGAGACGATGAGACGGAAATTCACGGGTACCCTCCCCTGGATCAGAAGGTCTGACCGAATCCGAACTGGAACACCTGGGTCTCGTCGCCATCCTTCTCGTTGAGCGGATAGGCCACGCTCACCGACAGCGCCCCGACCGGCGAGAGCCAGCTCACCGACAGACCGGCCGAGTAGCGCAGATCGCCGAGGTCGAAGCCGGTGTTGTCGACCAGCGAGGAGTCATCGGTCAACCAGACGTTGCCGAAGTCGAAGAAGGCGCCGAGCCGCAGCGTCTTCTCGAACTCGCCGCCGACCGGCGGCGGGGCGAACAGCTCGATGCTGCCGACCAGCTTGAGATTGCCGCCGACCGGGTCGTTGGTACTGAGCTCGCGCGGGCCGAGTGTGTTGGCCTGCCAGCCACGCACCGAGCGCGGACCACCGGCGTAGAAGTTCTCGAAGAAGGGCAGATAATCGATCTCGCCGTAACCGTCGCCGTAGGCGAGGTCGCCGCTCAACGAGAAGACGAAGCGCGAGGTCAGCGGGATGTAGATCTGCTCCTTGTAGGTGAGCTTGTAGTACTCCAGATCGCTGCCCGGGAGAGCGACCTCGGCGCGCAGGGTGCGCAGCGCGCCGCGGGTCGGGAACAGCGCGGTGTCACGCGAGTCGCTGGAGTAGTTGGCAGAGAGCACGAAGTCGTTGAAGGTGTGCCCGTTGCGCGCGACGAACTCATCGGCCAGCTCCGACTCGCCCGGCGAGAAGTCGGTGTACTGGTAGCGCAGACCGAGACCGGCGCGGCTGGTGTCGGAGATCGGCAACCCGAAGGAGAAGCCGGCGACACCGACGTCGGTGGAGTAGTCGGCGCCGATCAGCTCGTCGTAGTCGGTCTCCTGGTAGGAGAGGTTGAAGCCGCGACTGATGCCATCGACCGTGTAGTACGGATTGGTGTAGGCGAGCTGATAGCGACGGTTGGCGGTACTGGTGTTGAAGGCCAGCGCCACGCGCTTGCCGGTGCCGAGGAAGTTGTTCTGGGTGACGCTGGCGTTGAGCAGGATGCCCTGCGACTGCGAGAAGCCGATACCGGCGGCGAGGTTGCCCGCGGGCTTCTCCTCGACGGTGACGTCGACGTCGACCTGATCGGGCGAGCCCGGGACCGGCGGGGTCTCGATGCTGACATCGTCGAAGTAGCCGAGACGCTGCAGCCGCTCGCGCGACTTGCGCACCAGATCGGCGGAGAACCAGGCGGTCTCGAGCTGGCGCATCTCGCGCCGCAACACCTCGTCACGGGTGCGGGTGTTGCCCTTCATGTTGACGCGACGGACATAGACGCGCTTGCCCGGGTCGACGAAGAAGGTCACCGCCACCTCGTGCGACTCCTCGTCGATCTCGGGCACGGTGTTGACGTTGGCGAAGGCATAGCCCTCGTCGCCGAGCAGGTTGGAGATGCGCTCGGCGCTCTCGGTGACGTGCTTGCGCGAGAACAGATCGCCGCGTGTGAGCTCGATCAGCGGGAAGAGCTTCTCGGTCGGCACCGAGGGCTCGCCGGCGAGCTGGATGTCGCTGATGCGGTAGGGCTCACCCTCGTCGATGACGACGGTGACATAGATCTCCTTCTTGTCGGCGCTGATCGAGACCTGGGTCGACTTGATCTCGAACTTGATGTAGCCGCGATCGAGATAGAAGGCGCGCAGCCGCTCCAGGTCACCGGCGAGCTTCTGCTTGGAGTACTGGTCGTTCTTCGAGTAGAACGAGCTCCAGCGCGTCGGCCCCAGCTCGAACTGCTGACGCAGCGCCTTCTCGCTGAAGGCATCGTTACCGATGATGTTGATCTGCTTGATGCGCGCGGTCAGCCCCTCGGTGATCTCGATGCGCACCGCCACCCGGTTGCGCTCGAGCGGCGAGACGGTCGACTGCACCAACACGCCGTACTTGCCGCGGGCGAAGTACTGGCGCTCGAGTTCCTGCTCGATGCGATCGAGCACCGAGCGGTTGAACACCCGCCCTTCCTTGAGGCCGATGTCGGCGAGCGCGGAGTCGAGCGCCTCGGTCTCGATGTCCTTGTTGCCGACGATCTCGATCTCGGCGATCGCCGGACGCTCGCGCACCCACAGCACCAGCACGTTGCCGTCGCGCTCGACGCGGACGTCATCGAAGAAACCGGTGCGATAGAGCGAGCGGATGATGCCGCCGGTGACGCCGTCACCAACGGTGTCGCCGACCTGGACGGGCAGGTAGTTGAACACCGTGCCGGGGGCGATGCGTTGCAGCCCCTCGACACGGATGTCGGCAATCTGGAACACCTCGGCCAGCGCCGAGACGGGCATCGTCAGCAGCAGGACGAGCAGCAGGATCGGTCGCCGGACGCGGCCGCGTGGATTCGGAGATATCGCGCGCAAGAGAGAGTCCTCTGGATCGAGCCGAGTGTGCGACGCAGTCGACGGTCGAGGGGCGCTAGTATAAGGGATCGAGCGGGTCTAGCCAAAGAGCCGGGAGAGATCGACGTAAAAGGCGAGTGACATCAACCCCGCCAGCAGCACCAGACCGACCTTCTGCGCCTGCACCTGGGCGCCCTCGGAGACGGGACTGCCCTTGACCCACTCGATCAGGAAGTAGACCAGATGGCCGCCGTCGAGCATCGGGATCGGCAACAGGTTGAGCACGCCGAGACTGATGCTGACCACGGCGAGGAACTTGACGAAGGCATCGAGCCCGTAGCTGGCGGTCCGTCCGGCGGTCTCGGCGATGGTGATCGGGCCGCTGAGGTTCTCCACCGAGGCCTGGCCGACCAGCATCCGCCCGACCACCTTGAGCATCATCACGCTGGTGTCCAGGGTCTTGTCGGCGGCCTTGACCAGTGCCTCGATCGGCCCGTAGTGGACCTCGACACGATAGTCGGCCATCAGGTCCTCGGGCATCTCCACGCCGGCGCCGATGCGCCCAGTACGCCCGCCCTCGGCATCCTCCACCGCACGCGGGATCACCGTCAGCGACAGCGGCTCACCAGCACGCACGATCTCGACGGCGATCGGTGTCTGCGGACGCTCACGCACCCAGTCGACCCAATCGCGCCAGCCGGCGATGGCGGTGCCGTCGGCGCTGAGGATGCGATCCCCCGGCATGAACCCGGCCTGCTCGGCAGGCTCCCCGGCCACCACCCGACCGATCACCGGCGCCACCCGCGGGCGCTCGGGCTCGAGCCCGAGCTGGCCGACCAGATCGGGCGACTCGGCGATCGAGGCCAGGGCCGCGGCCGGCAACACGCGCGCCGCCTCGGCACCGTCCTTCTCGCGCACCTGGACCGCCACCGCCCCACCCTCGAGCGCCTCGGCGGTAAGCGCGAACAGCGCCGTCTCCCAGCTCTGCACCGGGCGGTCACCGATGCGCAGCAACTCGTCCCCAGGCGCGAAACCGGCCTGCTCGGCCACCGACTCGGCGGCGACCTCGCCGATCACCGGGCGCAGCCCAGTGTCACCGGCGACGAACAGCCCCCAGTAGGCGAGTACCGCAAAGAGCAGGTTGAACAGCGGCCCGGCGACCACCACCGCGCTGCGCTTCCACAGCCGCTGACGGTTGAAGGCGCGATGCAGCTCGGCCTCGTCGACCGCCTCCTCGCGCTCGTCGAGCATCCGCACATAGCCGCCGAGCGGGATGGCGGCGATCACGTATTCGGTCTGGTCGGCGCCGCGCCGCCAGCGCAACAGCGGCCGACCGAAGCCGATGGAGAAGCGCAGGACCTTGATCCCCACCCGTCGCGCGACCCAGAAGTGACCGAACTCGTGGACCGCGATGAGGATCCCGAGGGCGACGATGAAAGCGGCGATGGTGAAGAGGAGGTCCATATGCGACTAGCTGACCCGCTGTCTGACGAACAGTTCCGCGCGCTCGCGCGCCTGACGATCGACCTCGAGCAGGAAGGCGACGTCCACGCCCTCGACCGAGACGTTGGGGATGGCCTCGAGGGTACCGCCGACCACGGCGGCGATGCCGGGGAAGTCGATGCGCCCGTCGAGGAAGGCGGCCACCGCCACCTCGTTGGCGGCGTTGAGCACCGCCGGCGCGGTCCCACCCTGCTCGGCGGCCTGGAAGGCCAGCGCCAGACAGGGGAAGCGCTCGAAGTCCGGGGCCTGGAAATCGAGCCGGGCGACGGCGAACAGGTCGAGCGGCTCGACCCCGGAGGCGAAGCGCTCGGGCCAGGCCATGGCGTGGGCGATCGGGGTGCGCATGTCGGGATTGCCGAGTTCGGCGAGCACCGAGCCGTCGGTGTACTGCACCAACGAGTGGATCATGCTCTGCGGGTGCACCACCACCTGGATACGACTGGTATCGGTACCGAACAGCCAGCAGGCCTCGATCACCTCCAGCCCCTTGTTCATCATCGTCGCCGAATCGACCGAGATCTTGCGCCCCATCGCCCAGGTCGGGTGGGCGCAGGCCTGCTCCGGGGTGACGCCGGCGAGGCGCTCGAGCGGCCAGTCGCGGAAGGGTCCGCCGGAGGCGGTGAGCAGGATGCGCTCGACGCCGACGCGTTCGAGCCCGTCGGCGAAGTTCGCCGGCAGGCACTGGAAGATGGCGTTGTGCTCGCTGTCGATCGGCAGCAGCTCGGCGCCGCTGTCGGCGACGGCCTGCATCAGCAGCGCGCCGGCGACCACCAGCGACTCCTTGTTGGCGAGCAGCACCCGCTTGCCGACGCGCGCGGCGGCCAGGGTCGGGCGCAACCCGGCGGCACCGACGATCGCGGCCATCACATAGTCGGCCTCGGGCATCGCCGCAACCTGCTCGAGCCCCTCGACGCCCTCGAGCACCTCGGGCCGGTCGGGCATGTCGGCGAGCAGCGCGCGCAACCGCGCGGCGGCGGCGGCATCGACCATCACCGCAAACAGCGGGCGATGCGCGCGGCACTGCTCGGCCATGCGCTCGGCATCGGTGTTGGCGGTCAGGGCCACGGCCCGGAAACGGTCGGGATGGCGGGCGAGCACGTCGAGCGTGCTGACCCCGATCGACCCCGTCGAGCCAAGTACGGTCACGCCTATCACTTATCGAACTCCGATCAAGGTGGTGCCCAACAGGAACAGGGGCGCGGCCGCGGTCAGGCTGTCGATACGATCGAGCATGCCACCGTGACCGGGCAGGAGCTGGCCCGAGTCCTTTGCGCCACAGCGGCGCTTGAGCAGGCTTTCGTAAAGATCCCCGGCCACCGAGATCAGCGCGGTCGCGGCGCTGATCAACAACAGCAGGAGCCCATGCAGCGGCGCGAGCCCCTGGAGCCAGGCGAACACCAGTGCGCACAGCACCGCCCCCAGGACGCCGCCGTAGACGCCGGCGCGGGTCTTGCCGGGACTGAGCACCGGGGCGAGCTTGGTCCGTCCCCAGCGCCGACCGGCGAAATAGGCGCCGGTATCGGCGCTCCAGATGACGAAGAGCAGGAAGAGCACCAGCGCCGGCCCACCGGGGGCGTCGTGCAGTGTCACCAGCGCAGCCCAGGGCGCGACCAGCACCAGCAGCCCGACGGCCAACAGCCGCCCGTCGACGCCAGCGGCCGGGACGATCCGGCGCATCGACAACAGTCGGCGGATCTGCCACAGCCACCACAGCGCGCTGGCGATGGCCAGCCAGAACAACCCCTGAGGGAATGGCCAGAGCAGCGCCATGGCGCCGCCCACCAGCAGCGGATAGAGCGCCCGCAGGCGCTGACCGGCGACGCCGGCGAGCGCCGCCCACTCCCAGGCGCCGACCCCGATCACCCCGGCCAGGACCAGCGCGAACAGTGGCGTCGGCAGCCACAGCACCGCGCCGATGACCAGCGGCACCAGTGCCAACGCGGTGAGTGTGCGCTGGCGCAGCGCGCTTGTCGTTGCAACGGCCATGCAATCAACCCCGTCCATAGCGGCCGACCGCGCTCAGTGCCTCGACCTGCTCGCCGGTGCGGCCGAAACGGCGCTGGCGGCCGGCGTAGAAATCGAGCGCCTCGGCAAAGGCCGAGGCATCGAAGTCCGGCCACAGCACCGGACTGAAGAAGAGTTCCGAGTAAGCCGACTGCCAGAGCATGAAGTTGCTCAGACGCTGCTCGCCGCCGGTGCGGATGAAGAGGTCGGGCTCGGGGAGATCGGGAAAGGAGAGACGCTCGGCGAGTGCCGTCTCGTCGATACTGTCGGGATCGAGCGACCCGGCCTGGACATCGGCGACCAGTTGGCGCGCAGCGCGGGTGATGTCCCAACGCCCGCCGTAATTGGCCGCCACCTGCAGATTGAGACCGGTATTCTCAGCGGTCAGCTGTTCGGCCTCGGCGATGCGTTGCTGGAGCCGCTCGGAGAAGGCGACGCGCTCGCCGATCACCCGCAACCGCACATCGTGCTGGTGCAGCCGCCGGACCTCGCCGCGCAGCGCACTCATGAACAGCTCCATGAGGATGTTGACCTCGGAGGGCGGGCGGCGCCAGTTCTCGCTACTGAAGGCGAACAGGGTGAGGGTTCCGACACCCCGACGCACGCTCTCCTCGACCACCGCGCGCACACTCTTGACGCCCTCGCGGTGACCAGCTGTACGCGGCATCCCTCGCCGCTTTGCCCAGCGCCCATTGCCGTCCATGATGATGGCGACATGAGCGGGCACCGGGGTCTCGGGGGCGGCGACGACGCCGGGAGACGTTACAGTTTCCACAATACTTGAACAGGCTGGCACCGTGCCCCTGGTCAGATCGACATCAGGTCCTCTTCCTTCTCGGCGAGGACGACATCGATCTCCTTGACGTTCTGATCGGTGAGCTTCTGCACGATCTCCTGACCACGACGCTCGTCGTCCTCGGAGATCATCTTCTCCTTGACCAGCTCCTTGAGCTCGTTGTTGGCGTCGCGACGGATGTTGCGGATCGCCACGCGCGCCTGCTCGGCCTCGCTGCGAGCGACCTTGATCAGATCGCGACGACGCTCTTCGGTGAGCGGCGGCATCGGTACGCGGATCACGGTGCCGGCAGAGTTCGGGTTGAGGCCGAGATCGGACTGCATGATCGCCTTCTCGATCGCCTGCACCAGGTTCTTCTCCCAGGGCACCACGCTCAGGGTACGGGCATCCTCGGCGTTGATGTTGGCGACCTGACGGATCGGCACATCGGAGCCGTAGTAGGAGACCATGACGTGATCGAGCAGCGAGGGGTGGGCACGACCGGTGCGAATCTTCGCCAGCTCGTGCGACAGCGCCTCGACGCTCTTGGCCATGCGTTCTGCAGCGTCTTTCTTGATATCGTCGATCATGTTAGTTCCCGCTTACGACCAGCGAGCCGATGTCCTCGCCGCGGACCAGCCGCAGCAGGGCACCCGACTCGTTGATGTTCATTACACGCAGTGGCATTCCATGGTCCCGACAGAGCACGATCGCCGTCGTATCCATGACCTTGAGACCCTCGCGCAGCGCCTGATCGTAGCTGATCCGGCTGTAGAAGACCGCGTCGGGGTGCTGGACCGGGTCGGCGGAATAGATGCCGTCGACCTTGGTCGCCTTGACCAGCAGTTCCGCGCCCACCTCGATCGCGCGCAGACTGGCCGCCGAATCGGTGGTGAAGAAGGGATTGCCGGTGCCGGCGGCGAAGATCACCACCCGCCCCTTGTCGAGATGGCGCATGGCGCGCCGACGGATGTAGTCCTCGCAGACCTGGTTGATCTTCAGCGCCGACATCACCCGGCAGGAGACCTCCAGGCGCTCGAGCGCATCCTGCATCGCCAGGGCATTCATCACCGTCGCCAGCATCCCCATCTGGTCGCCGGTGACGCGATCCATGCCCCGCGCCGCCAGACCGGCGCCACGGAAGATGTTGCCCCCGCCGATGACGAGCGCGACCTGGACGCCATCGGCCGCCAGGTCGCGGACCTCGCACGCAAAGCGCTCGAGGATATCCGGGTCGATACCGTGTCCTCCCCCACCCATCAGCGCCTCACCACTGAGTTTGAGCAGAATGCGTCGATAGGCTGGGGCGGCGGCGGTCATGCCCGGTATACCTCGTCAGGGTTGCGATCGGGGAAAGCGTTTCTTCAGTGTCGGTCAGGATACAGCAGACGATCAGCTGCCGCGAACCTGAGCCATCACCTCTTCGGCGAAGTTCTCGGTCTTCTTCTCGATGCCCTCGCCGACCTCGACGCGCGAGAAACGACGCACCTGAGCGCCGGCCTGCTTGAGCAGCTTCTCGACCGACTGGTCGGGATCCTTGACGAAGGCCTGACCGAGCAGGGTGATCTCCTCGAGGTACTTGCGCACCCGGCCCTCGATGATCTTCTCGACGATCGCCTCGGGCTTGCCGCTCTCGAGCGCCTGAGCCTTGAAGATCTCGCGCTCCTTCTCGAGGGTCTCGGCGGGCACCTGCTCGGCGCTCACGCACAGCGGCTTGCTGGCGGCCACGTGCATGGCGATGTCGCGGCCCAGGGTGGCGTCGCCGCCGACCAGCTCGACCACCACGCCGATACGCGCGCCGTGGCTGTAGCTGTAGAGGGCACCCTCGACGTCGTCGAAACGCACCAGACGGCGCAGCTGGACGTTCTCGCCGATCTTGGCCACCAGCGCGGCGCGTGCGCCCTCGACGGTGGTCTCGGCATCACCGGCGAGCGGCAGCGCGGCGAGCGCCTCGACATCGGCCGCGTCGCTGTTCAGCGCGGTGGCCACGGCGGCCTCGGCGAAGGCCTCGAAGTTGGAGTCCTTGGCGACGAAGTCGGTCTCGCAGTTGACCTCGAGCTGCACGCCGCGCTTGCCGTCCTCGGCGATGGCAACCATCACCACACCCTCGGCCGCGGTACGGCCGGATTTCTTCGCCGCTTTCGCCTGGCCGGACTTGCGCATCGCCTCGATGGCTGCCTCGATGTCGCCGTTGCTCTCGACCAGCGCCTTCTTGCACTCCATCATGCCGGCGCCGGTGCGCTCGCGCAGTTCCTTCACCAATGCCGCGGTAATCGCCATGTCTAAGCTACCTCTGCCGCCCCTGCGGGCGATTGAATTCGGGATCTCGGAAAGGGCCCGCCGTCATCCATGATGACGGCGGGCCCAGGGAATCTGTGAGAT
>NZ_RHFJ01000060.1:0-17926 GCF_003718675.1 Marichromatium sp. AB32 | reverse complement strand
GCTGCTCCGGCTGCTCCGGCTGCTCCGGCTGCTCCGGCTGCTCCGGCTCGAGTCTTGATTGCGTGGTGGGACGCTCCTGGGGGACAGGCGCAGCGCTGGCCGTCTCCGACGAGATCGGTGACTCGGTGGTCTGCGGCGTCGGCGGCGGGTTGGTCCCGACCGTGTCCTTGGCCGCGCTGCGGCGCCGCCGGGTGCTGGGCTTGGTTTTCGATCCCGTGGGCTGTTTCGCCATCGACTCGGTTCCTGCTGCTGTCGTTGCGCGCGGTTCGCGACCCTGGGGCGCGACGCATCCAGTGTACCCCTTATCGTCTCGGCTGCGGGTGGCGCCTAACGCCGGGTGTGGCGACCGCGGGTATCGAAGGCCACCGCCCAGCGCTCATCGCCACCGTCGCTCGGCAGTGCGGTCAGCTCCAGGGTGCCGGTCTCGGTCACTGCCGCCTGCAGTCGCACCGCGACCACCTCGCCGGGGCGGTGGCGGTGCGCAGTGAGGGTGACCTGGACCTCCTCGAGTTCGCTCAATTCATCCGGCGACCATTCCTCGAGCAGGTCGCCGACGCGGTCATCGCCTCTGAGGTCGGCGCCGAAGAAGCGAAAGCGCACCGGCTCGCCGACCACCAGGCCGAACTCCTGATCTGGCGCCGCTGCGGGCGAGCCCTCCTCCAGCCCGAGCGGGACCAGACAGAGCGCGGCAAGCTCCGGCTCGATCCCGGGTACCGCCGGGGCCGCGCCCTCGACACCGACATAGTAGGCATGTGAGGTCCCGCCGCGGATCCGCACCCCGCCGTGGCGACGGGCATGGGCGTGGAAGGCGGCGCCACGGGCGACGGCGAGATCGAGATCGGTGGCGGTGAGCTGGCGCGGTGGCGGCGCGCCGGTCGGCGTCAACCAGGCGGCAAGCACGGCCATCACCCGCTCGCGCAACGCCTCGGCCTTGAACACCCCGCCGTTGAACAGCACCGCCGTCGGTCGCGCGAGCGTCGCGGCGGGCGTTGCAGCCTCGCGGTGGCGGGTGAGGAAGGCGGCCAGGTGACGGGTGATCGCCGGGTCCTGCGCATAGGGCAGCCCGACCCGGGTGAGCGCGGCGCGGGCGCGACCCTGGGGGTGGCTGTCGGCCGCGACCTCGGGGAAGAAGCCCTCGACCAGGGTCTCCTCGAGCTCTGCGCGGGTCAGCTCGGTGCGGATGCTGGCGCCGACCAGGCGCGCGCCGCGGCTGGCCAGGACTACCGGCAGGCGCTCCAGCGCGGGGTCGGCGAACAGTGCCTCCTTGGCGTCGCGACAGCCGTGGGTGAGCTGCTGGAGCTGCCAGCGGTCGAGTTCGACCCCGGCGGCGGCGAGCTTGGCGCGCAGCCGGTGGGCGAGCGCGAGGTCCATGTTGTCGCCGCCGAGCAGGATGTGCTCGCCGACCGCGACCCGGGTCAGTTCGAGCGCGCCCTCGCGCGCGTCGACGGCGATCAGCGAGAGATCGGTGGTGCCGCCGCCGACGTCGATCACCAGGATCAGGTCGCCGACCGCGACCTGCTCGCGCCAGCCGCCGGCGCTTGCCGCGATCCAGCTGTAGAGCGCCGCCTGCGGCTCCTCGAGCAGGGTGAAGTCGTCGAGTCCGACGGCGCGCGCCGCCGTGGCGGTGAGCTCGCGCGCGGCCGGATCGAAGGAGGCGGGGACGGTGATGGTCAGCGCCTGGGCGGCGAGCGGGTCCCTGGGGTGGGCGCTGTCCCAGGCCGCCTGCAGATGGGCGAGATACTGCATGGTCGCGGCCAGCGGCGAGATCCGCTCGACCTCGTCCGGGGCCTCGAGCGGCAGGATCGGCGCCTCGCGATCGACCTCGGGGTGACACAACCAGCTCTTCGCGCTCGCCACCAGCCGGATCGGGGTGGCGAGGCCGAGCGCACGGGCCAGCGCGCCGGCGATCGGGCTCGGCGCGGCCGGCCAGGGCAGGGTGAGCGCGCCGGGGGCGAGCTCGTCGCGGTGCGGCAGATAGAGGAAGGCGGGCAGCAGCGCGCCTGCCTCCAGGGTGCCGGGGGCGGTCAGTTGCGGGATCGTCAGCTGGTGCTGCGCGATTTGCTCGCCTTCGCTGTTGTCGGCGTCGATCCAGGAGAGGGCGCAATGGGTGGTGCCGAGATCGATGCCGACGGCATGGCGCGGGGTGCTCACAGCTCCACCTCCGCCGCGGCGATGATGCGTGGGTCGTGACCCGCGACGGGCTCGGGCAGGCGGACCGCGCGCACCTCCCAGCCGGGGTGTATCAGGGTGCCGGTGAAGGGTGGGCTGCCGACCAGCGCGCCGCTCGGGTGCAGCCGGTTGGCGTCGAAGCCGGGCTCGAGGGTGATGCGGGCGCCCTCGGGCGCTTGGCAGATCGGGGCGAGCGGCAGGTGCTCGTCGAGCACTCGGCGACACCCAGTGTGCACGATTCGCGCTGCGGCGCCAAGCGTCGCGTCGTCGCTGGCGGTGATGTCCTGCTGCAGGAAATCGACCAGACGACCCTCGCGCTGGAACAGTGCGAGCAGCTGTAGCGCGGCCTCTTGCGCATCTCGCCGATCGCCTTCATCGTGCTTGCGCTGTGCGTCTGGTTCGGCGACGGGTTGCGAGTCGCCGAGGGTGCGCCAGGCCTGCTTCAGGGCGAGTCGGATGCGACGTGACAGGGAGAGCTTGGGGGCGGCCATGTCGGTCCTCTGCAAGAGTGTGGATGGCGTTTTTTGCTTCGTTTCGTGTATGAAGCATCGCGCCGTCACGACGGCGCTGCAAGCGGCTTGGCCCGCCGGTCGTCATCCCGTCGAGACGGTGTCGAGGCAGGATTGTGCCGTGCAGGTGTTACCGAACCGATGCGAGGAGGCATGCGATGCAAGAGGTTGCAGGGGAGGGTGCGGCGCGGAGACGGCGGATGATCGCCGAGGCGGCCTACTATCTGGCCGAGCGGCGCGGGTTCGCGCCGGGTGGTGCCGAGCGCGACTGGCTCGCCGCCGAACGCACGATCGATGCGCTGCTGGTCGGTGCCCGGGTCGATCCCGGCGAGTTGCCGCATGGGCTGCGGTTGCTGGCCGGGCGCGAGACATAAAAAAAGCGCGGCGGTGAGCCGCGCTTCAAATCATTACCACCAAAGGAGGTTGAAGGATGCACCAAAGCCCCAGCTTTAGTACATCATAAGTTTCTTAATTAATGTTTTTATTGTCAAGGCCGCTCTGGGGCCTAATCTGGCGCCAGCCACGTCTTTTTTGACCGATAGCGAGATGTCGAGGTCAAGCATGCGGTCATGAGGTAGTGGCGGCGCATTGATATCCATCAGTCGGCAACCGACCGGCGGGCAGGGGGCGGTCGCGTTCGGGGTGGCGCCGGCCTTGTCCATCCACCCGGTCGTCGCAATCTCTGGGCCGAGACCCCGGTCCCTGCCGGGAAGGCTCAACGACATGGCGATCGCCGGAGGAGACAGCATGCAGCACGAGACGGCGACACTGGGAGGCGGTTGCTTCTGGTGTCTGGAGGCGGGATTCGAGCGGCTGCGCGGCGTGGAGACGGTGGTCTCCGGCTATGCCGGCGGTGCGCTGGAGCAACCGAGTTACCGCGATGTCTGTCGTGGCGATACCGGTCATGCGGAGGTGGTGCAGGTGCGATTCGATCCGACGGTGATCGGCTACGAGACCCTGCTCGAGGTGTTCTTCACCCTCCATGACCCGACCACGCGCAACCGTCAGGGCGCCGATGTCGGCACCCAGTACCGCTCGGTGATCTTCCATCACGGCGAGGCGCAGCGCGAGCAGGCCGCGGCGATGATCGCCCGGCTCGATGCCGCCGGACTCTGGCCCAATCCCATCGTCACCGAACTCACCCCGGCGCCGACCTTCCACCCGGCCGAACCCGAGCACCAGGGCTACTTCCGCCGCCACCCCCGGCAGCCCTACTGCCAGGCGGTGATCGACCCCAAGCTCGCCAAGCTGCGTCAACGCCATCGCGCGCTGCTCGCGTAGGGCGTCGCCAGCCGCCAGGAAGTTTGAACCGCAAAGGCCCAAAGGGCGCGAAGAAGAGAAGGGCTTCCAGCCGCCAGCCGCCAGCCGCCAGGAAGTTTGAACCGCAAAGGCCCAAAGGGCGCAAAGAGTGAGAAGGGCTTCCAGCGATCAGCCGCCAGCCGCCAGCCGCCAGCTGACAGCCTCCAGTGATGCCCCGCGTCGGCGTTGGAGTCTTGCCTATCCAAACCCCTTTGCGCGCTTCGCGCCTTCGCGGTGCAATCTTCTGGCCGCTGGCCGCTGGCCGCTGGCCGCTGGCCGCTGGCCGCTGGCCGCTGGCCGCTGGCCGCTGGCCGCTGGCCGCTGGCCGCGGCGTCTGGAGCGCGCTGTCGATTACGGGCACAATGGAGCTTTAGGATCGCCGGTCACCGCATGTCCGTTCCGCCGCTGCGTCTCATCACCCTGGATCTCGACGATACCCTCTGGCCCTGCAAGCCGGTGATCGAGGGGGCCGAGCGCGCGCTCCACGATTGGTTGCGTGCGGTGGCGCCACGCCTGGCCGAGGCCCACGACATCACCGCGCTGCGCCGTCATCGCCAGCGGCTCGCCGAGCGCCTGCCGCATCACGCCCATGATCTCGGCGAGATCCGGTTGCGCTCGCTGCGTCTGCTGCTCGCCCGTCACGGCTATCGGGTGGGGCTGGCCGAGGCCGGACTGCGTCTGTTCCTCGATCATCGCAACCGGGTCACGCCCTATCCCGACGTGATCCCGGCGCTGCGTATGCTCGGACGGCACTATCGGTTGATCTCGTTGACCAACGGCAATGCCGAGGTGCAGGCCACCCCGTTGCGCGGGCTGTTCGCGCACTCGCTCAATGCCGTCGACGTCGGCGCGGCCAAGCCCGATCCGGCGCTCTTCGAGCGTGCTCTGGCGCTTGCCGGCTGTCGTCCCGAGGAGGCGCTGCACCTCGGCGACGACCCCGAGCGCGACGTCGCCGCGGCGCGCGCCTGCGGGCTGCGCGCGGCCTGGATCGATCGCGACCTGCGTCCCTGGCCCGAGGGCCTGGCGCCGCCGGGCTGGCGCGCGACCGATCTGGCCGAGGTGGTGGGCCGGCTCGTCCCCTGACAATCCCGAGGAGAACCTGATGGAATTCGAACTGCTCGCCCGCGACGGGCTGGCGCGGCGTGCCCGGCTGCACTTCCCCCGTGGCACGGTCGAGACCCCGGCGTTCATGCCGGTGGGCACCTATGGCACGGTCAAGGCGATGAGCCCGGAGGAGCTGCGCGAGCTCGGCGCCGAGATCGTGCTCGGCAACACCTTCCACCTGATGCTGCGCCCCGGCACCGAGGTGATCCGCCGTCATGGCGATCTGCACGACTTCATGCACTGGGAGCGACCCATCCTCACCGACTCGGGCGGCTTCCAGGTGTTCAGCCTCGGCGAGCTGCGCAAGATCACCGAGGAGGGGGTGCACTTCCGCTCCCCGGTCGATGGCAGTCGGGTGTTCATGAGCCCTGAGGTGTCGATGCAGGTGCAGCGCGAGCTCGGCTCGGATATCGTGATGATCTTCGACGAGTGCACCCCGTATCCGGCCGACGAGGCCCAGGCGCGCGCCTCGATGGAGCTGTCGCTGCGCTGGGCGGCGCGCTCGCGCGAGGCCCACGGCGACAACCCCGCGGCACTGTTCGGTATCGTCCAGGGCGGCATGCACGAGGGGCCGCGCGCCGACTCGCTCGAAGGCCTGATGCGCATCGGCTTCGACGGCTATGCCATCGGCGGACTGTCGGTCGGCGAGCCCGAGGCCGACCGGCTGCGGGTGCTCGACTTCCTCTCCGACAAGCTGCCGGTCGATCACCCGCGCTATCTGATGGGAGTCGGCACCCCGGAGGATATCGTCGCCGCGGTCTGTCGCGGGGTCGACATGTTCGACTGCGTGATGCCGACGCGCAACGCGCGCAACGGCTATCTGTTCACCCGGCACGGCACCATCAAGATCCGCAATGCCGCGCACCGCACCGACGAGCGACCGCTCGACCCCGAGTGCAGCTGCTACACCTGTCGCCACTACAGTCGCGCCTATCTCCACCATCTCGATCGCTGCAAGGAGATCCTCGGCTCGCGTCTGGCCACGATCCACAATCTGCACTACTACCAGGAGCTGATGGCCGGGCTGCGTGCGGCCATCGCCGCTGGACGGCTGGCCGAGTTCGTCGCCGAATTCAAGGCGCTGCGCGGCCTGGCGGATTGATGGCGTGCCGCGCCATCGTGCACACGCCTCGCCGGTGCGGTCGGTGGCGACGCTGTATCTTGGCCGGCGCTGTGCGATAATCGCGCGCTGGAATTCCCGCGATCGCGCGGTCCAGGCCGCGTCGGTCCGTTTCCACATCCACTGGATCGGGTGAGATCGATCCAAACGCCGAAGGAACCGATATGAGCTTCTTTATCTCCGACGCCTTCGCCCAGGGCGAAGCGGCCGCTGCTGGCGGCGACCCCTTCATGGCCCTGCTGCCTCTGGTGCTGTTCGCCGTCGTCTTCTACTTCCTGCTGATCCGTCCGCAGGCGAAGCGACAGAAGGAACACCGCAAGATGGTCGAGGCCCTGGCCAAGGGCGATGAGATCGTGACCCTCGGCGGCATCGCCGGGCGCATCGCCGATCTCGGCGAGAACTTCATCCTGATCGAGATCGCCGATGGCGTTCAGATCAAGGCGCGTCGCCAGGCCGTCGAGTCGGTGATGCCCAAGGGCACGCTGAAGGATCTCTAAGATCGTGCGGACGCCCGAGGCCGGTCGCGGCCTCGGGCGTCATCGTGTCCGACCCATCTCGCGGATCACACCCCCAGCCCTGGATCGGTGTCCGATCCGCGTCCCCGTTTTTCCGTTGCGCGCAGTGGCATCCCCAATGCCCTTGCACTTGGACATGCAATGAACCGATACCCCCTGTGGAAGAATCTACTGATCCTGGGCGTGGTCCTGCTCGGCCTGTTGTTGGCGATGCCGAACCTGTTCTCCCAGGACCCTTCGATCGAGATCACCGCCGCGCGCGGCGCCGAGGTGACCGAGACGAGCGTCGACGAGGTGCGCGCCGTGCTCGACAACGCCGGGGTGCCCTACAAGGACGTCGAGCTGAGCGAGGACGGTCGGCTGCTCGCGCGCTTCGCCCTCTCCGGTGAACAGCTGGCCGGTCAGGAGGCGATCGAGCGCACCCTCGCCGAGCAGTATCGCACCGCCTTGACCCTCTCGGCCGATCTGCCGGGGTGGATGCGCGCGCTCGGGCTCAACCCGATGTCGCTCGGACTCGACCTGCGTGGCGGTATCCATGTGGTCATCGACGTCGACATGGAGAGCGCGCTCGATCAGGCGCTCGAGCGCTATGTCGGCGATATCCGCGCCCAGTTGCGCGAGCACAAGGTGCGTTACCTGACCGTGCTGCGCGACGGTGGCGAGATCCTCGTCAAGTTCAAGGACGAGGAGGCGCGTGCCGCGGCCGACAAGCTGCTCGGGCGTGAATTCCGCGCCCTCGCGCTCTCCAGCGCCGAGCAGGGCGGCACCTATCTGATCCGCGCCGAGCTGCAGCCGGCCGAGCAGGAGCAGATCAAGGACTTCGCCCTCAAGCAGAACATCACCACCCTGCGCAACCGCGTCAACGCCCTCGGCGTGGCCGAGCCGAGCATCGCCCGTCAGGGCGAGCGGCGCATCGTCGTGCAGCTCCCCGGCGCCCAGGACCCGGGTCGGCTCAAGGAGATCCTCGGCGCCACCGCGACCCTCGAGTACCGTCTGGTCGACACCGAGCACAGCGTCGCCGATGCCGTCTCCGGGCGGGTGCCGGTGGGTAGCCGGCTCTATCGCGATCGCGACGGCGTGCCGATCCTGCTCAAGCGCCGGGTGATCGTCACCGGTGACCAGATCACCGACGCCTCTGCAGGCTTCGACGGTCAGAGCGGCTCCCCGGCGGTGTTCGTCAACCTCGACGGCCAGGGCGCGCGGCGGATGCGCGATGTGACCACCGAGAACGTCGGCAAGCCGATGGCGGTGGTGTTCATCGAGAACCGCACCACCACCGAGATGGTCGACGGCGAGCCGGTCAAGCGCACCCACAAGGTCGAGGAGGTGATCAGCGTCGCCACCATCCGCGAACCCTTCGGGCGCCGCTTCCAGACCACCGGGCTCGACAGCAGCGAGGAGGCGCACAACACCGCGCTGCTGCTGCGCTCGGGCGCGCTGGCCGCGCCGATCCAGATCGTCGAGGAGCGCACCATCGGTCCCAGCCTGGGTCAGGACAACATCGACCAGGGCTTCCGCTCGGTGATGATCGGTCTCGGTCTGGTGGCGCTGTTCATGGCGCTCTACTACCGGGTGTTCGGTCTGGTCGCCGACCTGGTGCTGGTGGTCAACCTGGTGATGATCGTGGCGGTGCTCTCGCTGCTGCAGGCGACCCTGACCCTGCCGGGCATCGCCGGCATCGTGCTCACCGTGGGCATGGCGGTCGATGCCAACGTGCTGATCTTCGAGCGTATCCGCGAGGAGATCCGCAACGGCAGCACGCCGCAGGCGAGCATCCGCGCCGGCTACGACAAGGCGCTCTCGACCATCGTCGATGCCAATGTCACCACCCTGATCGCCGCCGTGGTGCTGTTCAGCTTCGGTACCGGCCCGGTCAAGGGCTTCGCCGTGACCCTGTTCATCGGTATCGTCACCTCGATGTTCACGGCCATCCTCGGCTCGCGCGCCATGATCAACCTGATCTATGGCCGTCGTAACGTCAAGAAACTGGCCATCTGAGGAGATCGGCATGCGCAACAAGGCTATGGCCAAGACCCTGAACATCGACTTCATGGGCATGCGGCGTGCAGCCGCGATCGTCTCCGGCGCGGTGCTGGTGATCGCACTGCTGTCGATGCTGCTACGCGGCTTCGACTTCGGGCTGGACTTCACCGGCGGTACCGTGATCGAGGTCGGCTACGAGACCCCGACCGAACTCGCCGAAGTCACCGGGGCGCTCGAGGCCGGCGGTTTCGTCGGCGCCACGGTGCAGCACTTCGGCTCGCGTCAGGACGTGCTGATCCGGCTCGCGCCGGGGAGCGACGACGAGGGGACGAGCGCCCAACTCAGCGATCGCGTCTTCCAGGCGTTGAGTGCCGCCGCCGCAGGCGAGGTGGATCTGCGACGGGTGGAGTTCGTCGGACCCCAGGTCGGCGAGGAGCTGCGCGAGCAGGGTGGACTGGCGGTGCTGTTCTCGCTGATCGGCATCCTCATCTATGTCGCGCTGCGTTTCGAGTGGCGCTTCGCCGTCGGCTCGGTGGTTGCGCTGGTGCACGATGTGATCGTCGTGCTCGGCGTGTTCTCGCTGTTCCAGATCAGCTTCGACCTGACGGTGCTGGCGGCGGTGCTGGCGGTGATCGGCTACTCGCTCAACGACACCATCGTGGTCTTCGACCGGGTGCGCGAGAACTTCCGCAAGATGCGCAAGGGCACGGTGACCGAGATCATCAACGCCTCGATCGGTCAGACGCTCTCGCGCACCGTGGTCACCTCCTGCACCACGCTGCTGGTGCTGGTCGCGCTCTACATGCTCGGTGGCGAGGTGATCAGCGGCTTCTCGCTGGCGCTGATCATCGGCGTGGTGGTCGGTACCTACTCCTCGATCTATGTCGCCACCGCGGCGGTGGTGTGGATGGGGCTGAACAAGACCGACCTGCTGCCGCCCGAGAAGGAGGGCGCCGGGGCCGAGGTGCGGCCCTGAACGCGACGGGGCCGGCATGTGCCGGCCCCGTGTTCCTCAGCTGATCCCTTCCGGCGCCGTTCCCCCGGCGCCCGTCGCCCTCAACGGAAGCGGCGCAGATAGTTCCACTCGAAGAAGCGCTTGAGCCAGTGGAAGACCCGCAGGCTCGGCAGCACCAGGTTGAAGCGCTCGTTACGCGCCACCAGCATGCCGTCGCGATTGGCGTCGACGATGCAGAGCAGCTCGACGCGGAAGGTCTCGGTCGGTGTCTGACCGGCGAACTCGGCGAGCAGGTTGCGCGCCGCGGTGCGCGCCTGCAGGTCGGCCATGTGCGCCTGCTTGGGCATCCACTCAGGTCCCGGGAAGCTGCCCGAGTCGCCGGCGACATAGACCCGGTCGTAACCCGGCACGCGACAAGTGCGCTCGGCCTCGATCAGTCCGCCGGGCGAGCGCGGCAGCTCGGTGTTGTCGAACCAGGTGTTGCCGGTCATCCCCGGCATGAACAGGATCAGGTCGGCGGCGAAGTCGCCGCCCTCGGTGCTCACCCCGTGCTCGGAGAAGCCCTTGAGCTTGTGACCGAGATGGGTGCGGATGTCACGGCGGCGCATCTCCGCGAGCAGCCCCTCGACCGCCTTGGGACCGAGCCGGTTGCCGGGGCGCGGCGCCGGGGTGAAGAACACCAGCTCGAAGCGTTCGCGCCGGCCCTCCTGGCGCAGCTGGTTGTCGAGTCCGAAGAGGAATTCGAACATCGGCCCGCCGCGCATCGCGCTCGGCTCCTTGGGGTTGCCGGCGAAGCCCAGGGCGATGGTGCCGCCGTCCATGGCGCGGATGCGTTCGCGGATGCGCTCGGCCGCGGCGATGCCCTCGCAGGGCGTGATGGCGTGCTCGATGCCGGGCAGCTTCTTGAGGAAACGTCCGCCGCTGGCGATGATCAGCCCGTCGTTGTTGATCGGTGCCTGGGTGGTCTCCAGGGTGCGCCCGCAGTGGCTCAGGCCGGTGGCCTCGGCGGCGACGTGGCGCACCCGCATGCGTTGCAGGAAGCGGGTCAGGTCGATGCGCAGGTCTTCGCCCCGACGCAGCCCCGGCGGCACCCAGATCAGGCCGGGCAGATAGACGAACTCGGCCGCGGGGCTGACCAGGGTGATCTCGACATCGGGGTTCGACTTGCGCAACTGCTGGATGGCGGTCAGGGCGGCGAAGCCCGACCCGACGATGGTGACGCGATGCATGGCGCTCTCCTGGTCTTGAAAGAAGGGTGATGAATGGCGCTGGCCCTTCGGGATCAGTGTCGCGGCGGGACGAGCAGCGGGTGTAACGTCGGCCAGACGTTGTCGAGGATGCGCGCCTGGGCGGCGGCCGTGGGGTGCAGTCCGTCGGCCTGCATCAGCGCGCGATCCTCGGCGATGCCGCGCAGCATCTCCGCCACCAGCGGGACCGCGTGTGCGGCGGCGGCCTCGCGGAACACCGCTTGAAAGCGATCGGTGTAGACCGCACCGTAGTTCGGCGGCAGTCGCACGCCGAGCAACAGTACGCGGCTGCCGCTCGCCTGCGTCTGGGTGATGAGCGCGTCGAGATTGGCGCGCAGTCGCTCCAGGCTCAACCCACGCAACCCGTCATTGGCGCCGAGCTCGATGATCACCACCGCCGGGCGGTGGCGTTCGAGCAGTGCCGGCAACCGCGTCAGGCCGCCCGCCGTCGTCTCCCCGGACACGCTCGCGTTGACCGTACGATAGGCCAGCGCCTCCTGCTCGAGACGTTGTTCGAGCAGCCGCACCCAGCTCCGCTCGCGGTCGATGCCATAACCGGCGCTCAGGCTGTCGCCGAGCACCAGCAGGGTCGGCGTGGCGGCCAGGGTGAGGGGGGCACACAGCGACAGAGCAGCAATCAGGAGTAGACGGATCATGTCAGTGCAACGGAGTCAGACCGTATCCAAGGCGGTGGGACTGGATAAACATGTTACCGGCCCCGCTGGTGGCTTGACCATCCTCGAGGGGCTGGAGCTTGAGGTCGGCGCCGGCGAGGCGCTGGCCATCCTCGGCGCCTCGGGGTCGGGCAAGTCGACCCTGCTCGGGCTGCTCGCCGGGCTCGACCGCGCCAGCAGCGGCGAGGTGTGGCTGTGCGGCGAGCCGCTCGGCGCGCTCGACGAGGACGGTCGCGCCGAGCTGCGCAGCGGCCGGGTCGGCTTCGTGTTCCAGAACTTCCAGCTGCTGCCGACGCTCACCGCGCGCGAGAACGTGCTGCTGCCGCTGGAGCTGACCGATACCCCGGATGCCGCCGCGCGCGCCGACGAGGCGTTGGCGCGGGTCGGGCTGGGCGCGCGCGCCGGTCACTATCCGCGCCAGCTCTCCGGCGGCGAGCAGCAGCGGGTGGCGATCGCCCGCGCCTATGCACCGCGCCCGGCGGTGCTGTTCGCCGACGAGCCGACCGGCAATCTCGACCAGGCCACCGGCGAGCAGATCATCGAGCTGCTGTTCGAGCTGCGCGCCGAGGCCGGTGCCGCGCTGGTGCTGGTCACCCACGATCCGGGGCTGGCCGCACGCTGCGATCGCCGCCTGGCGATGCGCGAGGGCCGCCTGGAGGCCCTGGCATGAAGGCCTGGCGGATCGGACTGCGGCTGTTGCGCCAGGACTGGCGCAGCGGCGAACTCTACCTGCTCACCGCCGCGCTGGTGCTGACGGTGGCGGCGGTGACCGCCGTCGGCTTCTTCGCCAGTCGCATCGAGGCGGGCATGGCGCGTCAGGGCGGCGAGCTGTTGGCCGCCGATCTGGTACTCGAGGGCAGTGATGCGCCACCCGCGGCCTGGCGCGATCGCGCCGAGTCGCAGGGATTGGTCAGTGCCGCGACCGTCGAGTTCCGCTCGGTGGTGCTGGGGTCCGACGGGCCGCAGCTGGTGCAGGCCAAGGCGGTCGAGCCGGGTTATCCGCTGCGCGGCCAGTTGCGGGTGCGCGCCGATTTCGCCGCCGCCGAGCAGCCGCGCGAGCAGGGACCGCCGGCCGGCGAGCTGTGGGTCGAGTCGCGCCTGCTGCGCCTGCTCGAGCTGCAGGTCGGCGACCCTCTCACGCTCGGCGAGACGGACCTGCGCATCGGCGCCATCCTCGCCTATGAGCCGGATGCCGGCGGTCGGCTGTTCAATCTCGCCCCGCGGGTGCTGCTCAACGCCGCCGACCTGCCCGCCACCGGGCTGCTCGGCCCGGCCAGTCGCGCCACCCATCGGCTGTTGCTCGCCGGCCCCGAGGACGCGGTCGCCGACTATGCCGCCTGGGCCGGATCGCGGGCCGAGACCGCGGGGTTCGAGCTGCTCACCGCGAGCGCGGCGCGACCCGAGTTCGCCAATGCCGTCGAGCGTGCCTCGCGCTTCCTCCACCTCGCCAGCCTCAGCACCCTGCTGGTGGCCGGGGCGGCGATCGCCCTGGCCAGTCACCGGTTGGTCGGACGCCAGATCGATGCGGTGGCGGTGATGCGCTGTCTCGGCGCCCGCCGACACCTGCTGATGCGGGTATTCGTGTTGCGGTTGGTGATGTTCGGGCTGGCCGCGAGTCTGCTCGGCACCGCCCTCGGCTGGATCGCCCAGGCCGGGCTGCTGGCGGTGTTCAGCGACTGGTTCGGCACCGCGCTGCCGGCCGCCTCCTGGTCGCCGCTGCTGGTGGGCCTGGGCACCGGGCTGGTGACCCTGCTCGGCTTCGCGCTGCCGCCGCTGCTGCAGCTCGCCCAGGTCTCGCCGCTGCGCGCGCTGCGCCGCGATCTCGGCGCGCCGCGCGGCTCGGTGGCGCTGGCCGTGGTGCTGGCGGCGCTGGCGCTCTCGGCCCTGGTGTTGTGGCAGGCCGGCGAGTTCGCGCTCGCCTGGAAGTTGCTCGCCGGGCTGGCCGCGGCGCTGGTCTGTCTGGTGGTCGCGGTGCTCGCGCTGGTGCGGCTGGCGGCGCTGCTCGCCGGGCGCAGCCGCGGGCTGTGGCGGCTCGGGCTGGCGGCGCTGACCCGCCGTCCCGGCGGCGCGGTGCTGCAGATCACCGGGTTCGGGGTCGGCATCCTCGCGCTGCTGCTGCTCGCGGTGGTGCGGGTCGATCTGTTGCAGGGCTGGCGCGAGAGTCTGCCGCCGGGGGCGCCGAACCAGTTCGCGATCAACATCCAGCCGCAGCAGGTCGAGCCGATGCGGGCGTTGCTCGCCGCGCAGGGCATCGAGGACGTCGCCTTCGACCCGATGATCCGGGGCCGGCTGGTGCGGATCAACGATCGCGCGGTGGCGCCCTCGGACTATGCCGATCCGCGCGCCGAGCGGCTCGCCACGCGCGAGTTCAACCTCAGCTACGGTACCCGGCTGGGCGCGGACAATCGTATCGTCGCCGGTGCCTGGTGGCAGGATGCCGCTGCGCCGCCGCAGTTCTCGGTCGAGCGCGATCTGGCCGAGACCCTGGGCATTTCGCTCGGCGACGAGATCGCCTTCATGGTCGCGGGGCGCGAGGTCGCGGCCCCGGTGACCAGCCTGCGCGAGGTGCAGTGGGACAGCTTCAACGTCAACTTCTTCGTCATCGCCTCGCCGGCGTTGCTCGGTGACGAGCCGGCAAGCCATATCACCAGCTTCCATGTCCCGGCGAGCGACGAGTCGCTGCTCGTCGAGCTGGTGCGCCGCTTCCCCAACCTCACCCTGCTCGATGTCGACGCGCTGCTCCAGCAGGTGCGTCAGGTGGTCGATCGCGGGGTGCTGGCGGTGGAGTACGTGTTCCTCTTCACCCTCGCCGCGGGGCTGCTGGTGATGTATGCGGGGATCCAGGCGAGCCTGGAGGACCGTCGTGTCGAGCACGCCATCCTGCGCACCCTCGGGGTGGGACGGGCGCGGCTGCTCGGTGCGCTGGCGGTGGAGTTCGTCGTCGCCGGTCTGCTCGCCGGTCTGCTCGCCTCGGTGTTCGCCGAGGGCATCGGCTGGCTGCTCGCCGAGCAGCTCTTCGGCATCGCGTTCGTCTTCAACCCCTGGTTGTGGACGGTCGGGGTGCTGGGTTCGGGGCTGCTGATCGGCGTGGCCGGGGTGGTGGCGACCTATCCGCTGCTGGTGCGCCCGCCACTGCACACCCTGCGTCATCACTGAGAGGTCCGGGGCGCGCTGGCGCCCCGGACCGGGGTCACTCCCTGACCCAGTTGGCGAAGTTCTCGGCGTTCTTCTCCTCGCCGTCGTCGTAGCCCGCGGCATAGGCCTCGGTCAGGCGCTGTTCCTCGCGCTTGGGGTTCTGCAGGAAGCCGCACTGCCAGCCCTGGATGTATTCGTCATCGACGCCGAGCTGTTCCATCTTGGTGACCGCGTCGTAGTAGAACTGATTCATGTCCGAGTCTCTCCGCGCTAGTTCGTGATGGCGCCCGGCCGGGACGCTCGCCCGGCCGGGTCTCGATGCCGGCCGCCGGTGTCGTCCGCGCGGCCTCGTCCTCTCCATAGAGACGTTGATCCCCGTCGCTGCGGGGCTTGCGGGGCGGGTGGGCAGCGGTTGGCGCCGCGTCCTCACCCGTCACCACCCCGGCCAGCGGCTGGCGCGCATGGTATACGCAGCGTTGGCGCGCGGTGGGTGGTTAAGAATACAGCGGTTTTCTAATAGTTGACAACGCAGTTGGGTTTGTCGGGGCAATGAGGATTCTCAATCGTCGCCGGGCGTCGACATGACGCGCGATGTCGGCGAGGATGGGGCGGAAACCTCGCCGTCTCCTTCTGATCTGATTCGTCGGTTATGTGATGAAGCGATCCATGTGTCGACTGCCACGCCTCCGCCACCTGCTCGCCTCGGCGCTGCTCCCGGCCCTGCTCGGTGCCGGAGCGGTGCAGGCCCAGCACTTCGAGTTGCCCGATCTCTCGAGTTCGGCCGATGCGGTGATGACCCAGGGCGCGGAGACCCGTCTCGGCAAGGCCTTCATGCAGCACGTGCGCGAGCGTCTGGCGGTGCTCGACGATCCGTTGCTGGCGAGCTATATCGAGTCGCTCGGACGCTCGCTGGTGCTCGCCGACCCGGATGCCGAGGGGCGGCGTTTCACCTTCTTTCTGATCGACGAACCGGTGGTCAACGCCTTCGCCGGTCCGGGCGGTTATATCGGTGTCTATGCCGGACTGGTGCTCGCCGCCCAGACCGAGAGCGAGCTGGCGGCGGTGATCGCCCACGAGATCGCGCACGTCACCCAGCGCCACCTGATGCGCGGGGTCGAGGACCAGAGCCGGCTCAGCGTCCCGGCGACGGCGCTGCTGGTGGCCGCGGCCATCCTCGGCGCCCAGGTCTCGAGCGATGCCGGGATGGCGGCGATCGTCGGTATCCAGGCCGCGGCGATCCAGCACCAGATCAACTTCACCCGCGAGAACGAGAAGGAGGCCGATCGCATCGGTATCTCCACCCTGGTGCGCGCCGGGCACGATCCCTACGCCATGGCCGGATTCTTCGAGCGGCTCTCGCGCGCCGGGCAGATCCACGACAGCGCCGCCCCCGAGTTCCTCCGCACCCACCCGGTGACCAGCAATCGTATCGCCGAGGCGCTGCAGCGCGCCGAGCGTTTCGGCGCCCGCCAGCGTCCCGATAGTCTGCGTTTCCATCTCACCCGCGCGCGGTTGCGCGAGCGCGCCTATGACCGCGCCGAGCAGGCGGTGGCGCACTTCGGCGCGACCTTGCGCGAGGGGCGCTACCGCAACGCGCTGGCCGAGCGTTACGGCTATGCGTTGGCGCTGTTGCGCGCGCGTGATTACGGCGGCGCCGAGCGTGAACTCGCCCGGCTGCTCGCGGCCCAGCCCAGCCAACCCGAGTTCGTGGTGCTCGAGGCCGAGCTGGCGCAGCGGCGCGGGCGTTCGGACGAGGCGCTGAGCATACTCACCCAGTCGCTGGCGCTCTCGCCGAACGACTGGGTGCTCGGCACCGTGCGGGCACGACTGCTGCTCGAGCAGGGCCGCGCGCGCCAGGCGCTCGACGCGCTCGAGGACCTGGCGCGGCTGCGTCCCGACGACGTCATGCTCTACGACCTGCTCGAACAGGCGGCGCTCAAGTCCGGCAACCGTGCCGCGACCCATCGCTATCGGGCCGAGCGGCTCTATCTGCTCGGCGACCTGGAGCCGGCGATCCGCCAGCTTGAGATCGCCCTGCGGCAACGCGATATCCCTTATCACGACGCCGCCCAGATCCAGGCGCGGCTCGATGCGTTGCGCGAGGAGGAGCGCGACCGGCGCGAGCGCGACGACCCGCTGGGCTGAGCGTCGCGCCTGCTCCTCACGATATCCGCTGTCCCGCGACCCGCTCGCTCGAGGCGCCGGGATGGCGACGCACGACAACAACAACGCCCGATGGACTCGGGCACCCAGGTTCCGCGCGCCGCTGTCGTGAACACCGGCAGCGGTCCTCCTCCAGCGGATCCGCAGACCATCCACCCATGCTCGACAGGAGAGAGTTGATGATCGATGCAAAACGCAGAATCCTGCTCAAGGGCTCGCTGAGTGCAGGCTCGATCGGGATCGCGGTGAGTGCCGGGTTGCTGTCGCCCCGGCTGGTGCTCGCCGACTGGAACGAGGCGGCCTTCAAGGCCAGGGAGATGCCCGAGGCGCTCACGGCGCTGGTCGGCAGCGAGAGCGCCGAGCGCGACGAGCGCATCCGCATCAAGGCCCCGGACATCGCCGAGAACGGCGCCGTGGTGCCGGTGACGGTCGAGGCCGATATCGAGGGTGTCACCTCGATCGCGATCTTCGCCGAGAAGAATCAGACCCCGTTGATCGCCTCCTTCGAGCTCGCACCCAACGCCATGCCCTTCGTCTCCACCCGGATCAAGATGGCCGAGACCGCCGATGTCACCGCCGTGGTCAAGGTCGGCGATCAGGTCTTCAAGAACAGCAAGAGCGTGAAGGTGACCATCGGTGGTTGCGGCGGGTGACAGGACGCCATCGCAGCGAGCTCAACGGATAACCTGAGGTAGAGAGCCAATGTCTGATATCAAGATCCGCGCCAAGACCAAGAACGACGTGACCACGGTCAAGTGTCTGATGAGTCACCCGATGGAGACCGGGCTGCGCAAGGACAGCAAGACCGGCGAGCCGATCCCGGCGCACTTCATCCAGGAGGTGGTGTGCAAGGCCAAGGGGGAAGTGGTGATGACCGCCTCGTGGAGCGGCGGGGTGTCGAAGAACCCCTATCTGTCGTTCAAGTTTGCCGGGGGCGCCGAGGGCGATCCGATCGAGATCACCTGGACCGACAACCAGGGGCAGACGCAGAGCGCCTCGACCACCATCTCGTCCTGATCTCGCGCGGCCGGCGGTCTGCCGCCGGCCGCGCCT